>JARRJY010000161.1:1027-3023 GCA_037388705.1 Gammaproteobacteria bacterium | reverse complement strand
CTCCGGGTCATCGTCTTTTTCATACTCGGGGTTGGCAAATACGGTTCGGATTTTATCCATCACTTTACCCGCCTGCTTTAGCGTGTGCAGATTTTTGTAACACAAGTTCAAGTCGATACCAATGCGCTTGGCGGACTCGGCATCCAGTGTGCTGAGCGGTACCACGACGGGACATTTGTTAACATGGACTGCTTTCAAAGGTATGCGCACACTGCCTTCTGGCAGTTGGTCGCTGGGAGTGAACAAACGCTTTTTAATTTCATTGACACCAAGCTGGATCATATCTGTTGGATCCACGCTTAAATCATAAACGATGTAGGCATTTTTATTGACGGGGTGCATGGCGATTGGTGCAACAACCGCTGTGCAGAACTGCTTCGCAGCATAACGTGAAGTGACGTGAATCACGGGTGTCATTTGGCGCACATTGAGCATTTTGTTCAGACTTTGTTTACTACGGTTGTTGTAAACAAAATCATATAATTTGGTTTGTTTGTCCTTAATGAGTTTTGCCAACGCAATTGTTGCATATACATCTGACATCGCATCGTGTGCCAGCTCATGTGAAATATTGTTTTCTTTGGTGAGTAACTCCAGGCGAAAACTGGTATAACCATCATCATTCTTTGGCCAGTTAATGCCATCTGGTCGCAATGCGTGAGATAGCCGCACCATATCAATGATATCATAGGGATCAAGGAAATTGCGATAAAACGCATAACGCATAAATTCATCATCAAAACGAATATTGTTGTAACCAGCTACGCAGGTTCCCGGCTGGATAAATTCCTGATGGATACGTTTGATAAATTCATGCTCTTTCAATCCCTTGGAATTAGCGATTGCTGGGGTAATGCCCGTCACCAGACAGGAAACAGGTTCGGGTAAAACTTCTTCGCTTAATTGACAGTATATCGTCAGCGGCTCACCGATTATGTTTAAATCCTCATCGGTTCGCACACCGGCGAACTGGCATATGCGGTCGCGCTTGCTCTCGATACCGAAAGTTTCCAGGTCGTACCAATAAAGGGTGTTTTGATTATTCACAATGTAATGATTAGAGTTATTAGTGAATTTTTATAGCTCGATAAGCAGTAACAATAGTAACGAATAAGCAGTGCGAAATCTAACTCACAATTTTCGCTACCACTGGGGTTTGTTATTAGAATCGTTCATATGAAACTGAAAAAGCATTAAATAATGAGCAGCCAGCATATTACGATAATGGTGTAAATTGTAAGAAATATCCTACTTTGGTTTTTTATGTTTTACAAACAAATCAGCAATCCTATAAAAGCGATTGATCATTTAACTTAACGGTTATTTTCTGCTATAAACAACTGTATAACATAGTTGATTACTATTTACACATTGTGTCTAAGGCTTCTTCTTAGCAATACATTTTGCAAAGGCAATTAACCTATGAGAGTACAAAATACCGTTCCAGTCGCAGTGCTAACCCTCCTCACGTTTATTAATTTTACAGCCGCTGCAGAACGTGAGATCGCCCGTTGTATTGACGAAAATGGTGATCTGACTTATACCGATTTTCTATGCGTCACTAATGCGCAAGATAAGAATTCCCAATTGATGAATGAACAGGCAGTTGATAAATCTATTCGGTCCTTAAAGCCTGAAGTAACTAATGCTGACACCATTGCGTCGACCCAACTACAATCGGTAACCAGTCAGGCAATCGAACGTTGTGTGGAAAGATTTGATAATTATTTTAAACGTAAATATCCCGCCAGGTCGGCTGTTACTTCAATGGAGTTTGACAGGATTACCGATCAATATATGAAAGGTAATAATGTTTCCATCTCAGTGATTGGCACAATTGAATACGCACAGGCGACTGAAATTAAAACTTCGAATATTGAATGTACGGTACAGAAATTTTCGGAAGGAAACGACTGGCTGGTTGGCTTTCTGGAAAAATAACACCAGCCCACATATCGCAGGCAAGACACGGGCAGGCACTGTGCGTACCACCTCT
>JARRJY010000161.1:0-933 GCA_037388705.1 Gammaproteobacteria bacterium | reverse complement strand
ATTATCCGTGAAACATTGCTACAACATCCTGCGAGTGCGTGCTGAATAATAGCGCTGCAATAATAAAAGAAACAATAACAGCGCCATGTGGCCTATACTGCCGGCACCTGTTGTTTCTTCGTTATTTGCATTGGTTACCTCGATACCCAGGGTGATTGTCGATGATTCTGGTGGATTTCCATTATCTGCCACGGTAACTCGCACAATATAAGTTCCTTCGTTTAACATCGAGGGATCGAAAGTGATGGTTTGAAGTGAAATATCCATGTCGATAAGCCTGGTATCGGTGCCAGACCAACTAATTGCGGCCTCGGCAACATCATTGTCATCTTCTACCAGCAATGAAATCGTCGCTATACCTTTGTCCTGATAGATACGAGTGACCGGACTTCCATTTTGAGTCACTGCCAGAGACAAGACCGGCTTTTGGTTTGCGCCGGTGCCTGATAAAAATGCGCTGGTTTCCACGCCTTCTGCATAATTAAAGTTTCCGTCATGAGCATATACTTTGAAATAATGACTCTGGCCATTTAGCAAATTTGTGACTGTAGCCGCATTACCCAGGCCAGCGAATACCACCCGCGCAGTACCAATAAAATCACCAGTGTCGTATCGCAAGCTATTAACCGGGTCTACCTGAACCGAAGTGGTATCCCACAAAATCAGCACCTTATAAAAATCATCTGTGGGATTAATCCAGTTTAACTCTACCGTACCATCACCTGGTACAGCACTTAAACTGGTAACACTCAATGGTGCTAGCGTATCAGTAGAAACCGGCTGTACAGCCTCCTGAATTGAGACGCCGGTTGCGTACAACAGGCTCTCCGAGTAGGTATACAGCGTATAATAATAGTTCTGCTCTGCATTGAGATTCTCCGCAATAAATTGACTGCTGTTGCCACTATAAACTACCGTCGCATTACCAATGAT
>JARRJY010000160.1:0-3546 GCA_037388705.1 Gammaproteobacteria bacterium | reverse complement strand
CTCTTATATGGTTGGATTTTATACAACTTGAAGCAACCTATACCGTTATCAGATAAGTAGCTCATAATACATATCGGGAAGTGATATCTTTGGATAAAAAAACGGTCTTGGGGAAAGACCGTTTGAAAGTAACCACCGCCATGAGAGGGAGGGGTTTGGAGGTGGTTAATAAAATATTTAGACCTATATATTTAAATAGTCAAGGAAACTAGTAAGGTATTTCTTTTTTACACCTTTCAAGATGAGCGATTTCTATACATCACCATAACGCAAACCCTCGCCAAGCCATCGACGAATGATAGGTTCAACCTGTTGTGGGTACTGGTTAGCAGCATCTCTGCGCACATTGCGATCCTGGGCAACATGAACTGATCACGCTGTAAGTCAGCAATGCGTAAATTCACCAGTCCTGTCTGTCGAGTACCCAACAATTCACCAGGC
Source organism: Gammaproteobacteria bacterium (assembly GCA_037388705.1). Taxonomy (GTDB): domain Bacteria; phylum Pseudomonadota; class Gammaproteobacteria; order UBA6429; family Thiohalophilaceae; genus JARRJY01. The sequence goes on along the minus strand of JARRJY010000160.1, from coordinate 3,105 downwards.
CCCCGTATTTCAAGATCGCGCTGTGCAATAACAAAACCATCATTGGTTTCTCGTAGCGTTGACAGGCGTGCCTTTGCCGTTTTGGATAACTGCTTACCATAAAGAAGTACACAGCTACTTTCCTTCGCTCCACGTCCCACCCTACCACGTAGCTGGTGGAGTTGTGACAATCCAAGTCGTTCAGAATTATCAATAATCATCAGGCTGGCATTGGGTACATCAACCCCAACTTCGATGACCGTGGTGGCCACAAGGAGATTGACATGGTTGAACATGACACGTTCTTTTTCTACTTGCTTGAGACGTCCGTGAATCAGACCAATACTGATATCCGGCAAGGCATGATGAAGTGCATCCGCAGTTTCCTGCGCGGCCTGGCATTGTAGACTTTCTGATTCTTCAACCAGTGGGCATACCCAGTATACCTGCCGTCCTTCCTGACAGGCCTTATGTACACGGGCGATAACCTCGCTCCTCCGTTGCTCGGAAATCACAACAGTCTCTACCGGTGATCTTCCAGGGGGAAGTTCATCAATTATTGACAAATCCAGGTCTGCATAAGCGGCCTGGGCCAGCGTACGGGGAATTGGAGTGGCAGTCATTACAAACTGGTGAGGAAACTGCGGTTTGCCTGTCGAGGTATCCATACCCTTATCACGTAGAGATAACCTTTGATGCACGCCAAAGCGGTGTTGTTCATCAATAATAACGAGCCATAACGGCAACCTGGTATCCCGCCTCAACAGATTTAAGGGCCGCGAGTGCTGCAACAATGGTATTCCCGCAACCGACATCTCCCTGAACCAGTCGTTGCATAGGTACAGTTTTTTCCAGGTCAATAGAGATTTCCTGGTTCACGCGAAGTTGAGCGTCTGTCAGCCTGAATGGTAGATTGGCGAGAAATTGTTCAGATAGTTTCCCGATAGATTGCAGAGATGGCGAGGTATGAGCAGTATACTTTTTTCGCAATTGCTTAAGGCTCAATTGCTGTGCGAGCAGTTCTTCGAAGGCAAGCCGTTGTTGTGATGGGTGAATACCCTGCGCCAATTCACCAATTGATGCATCGGGTGGTGGGTGATGAACGAACTGAATGGCGTCAATTAATGTGGGGAAATGCTCTTTTGCAATTACTTCTTCAGGTAATAGTTCGGCTAACTGATGTTCAAATAATGCACGGTTAGATAAAACTGTGTCGATGAATGAGCGTATTTTGGCCTGACCGATCCCTTCGGTAACCGGATAGATGGGTGTAAGATAATCCTGGTTTTCCTTAGCTGCTTCTTTACTTACATAGCGATATTCAGGGTGAATAACCTCCAGCTTCCCTATACTACCCCTGATTTCACCAAAACATTGTAACCAGGTCCCTCTTTCCAGGCCTGCCTGTTGTTGTTTGCTAAAGTGAAAAAAACGAAGTGTGATGGATCCGGTACCGTCCGAAAGGCGAGTCAAAAGCATACGCTTCCGTCCGTATTTCACCTCTGTTAATTGCACCTCCCCGCGAAAAGAGGTTTCTTCACCAGGCCGCAGACTACCTATGGGTACTATGCGTGTACGATCCTGGTAACGACTAGGCAAATGAAAAAGCAGGTCCAGAATGCTGTTTATACCCAGTCGACTCAGGCGTTCAGCTACACCTGGGCCTATCCCTTTTATTTGTGTCAGAGATGGTACTGCATTAGATGCATTTCTAGAGGTAAGATTGGTATCTGAAGAATTCCTTTTGGTGTTAGTCAAATTGGTTCAACCTACAGGTAGTTTGACATTATTTTACACACCATATGCAAGCGGGCCGAAATATCGGCCCGCCTGTAAGGTACTTTGATTTTTTATCGGATGAAATTATTTAACACTACTACTTTACACTACTATAGTAAGCTGCCAGATCAGCTATATCGTCATCCGAGAGACCCGAGACCATAGATCCCATCATAGGGTCTTTTCGGGCGCCAGTTTTGTAATCCTTGATGGATTTGACCAGGTAATTTTCTTTCTGGCCGTCTAGATTGGGGTAATTTGGATTGTTGCTCTAGCCATTCATGCCATGGCAGCCAGCGCAGTTGCCGCTCTTGGCCTTGCCTGCCGCTGCATCTCCTGCCTGAATATTCATGGATAGTTAATGATTGTTTTCATATATTACTCCCGCGTTGTTGGTGATGATATTTAATCAATAATTGGCTTATGAAACTTCCCCACCTTTATCCTGGATTTCCTGTGGTAGCTTATAAAACCACATCTGGTACATTGAAATTACCCACTGAATCGCAAAGGCGACGCCCATCAAAGCACCACTGATCATCACTACCCAGGCAAAGGGTGGGTATAACTTGGTCAGGTACCACGAACCGATATCCATGATAATCGCCACAAACGGGATCAGGATGATAACGCATTTAATCCACAGTGGCCTGATATAGGCATGGCTAAAAATCGTGCTTACGATGAAAAAGATAAAGGTAATACCAAACAGGTGAATATGTGAAACCCGTACCAGGGTAAAAATATCCATACCGGTATCAGCTTCTGCAACATGGGATAGATTCTTATACCCTTTTAGAGTAGGAATGTGAGGATTACTGCCATCGTGACATGTCAGGCAACGTTTACCGACAATTTCTTCTACGCCACTGGAGGCAAAATCTTTTTCATGCGCACCGCTGCGCACCCATGCGATTATTTGATTTCGCTCTCCAGGGGGTAACATGTTGGCCATCGGACCTTTGAGGGCGGATTCTATTTTGGTATCACTCTTGCTGCCGCTATAGGCAATGATCAAATCATTAACGGATAACATTGGATTGCCATCGCGTCCAGCATGCGAATCGAATATATGGATCATGGCAAATAAATAACCAACTCCAAGTACAATCAGGGTACCTGAATACAGTACCCTCAAACTCATTGGATAACTGGTGAAATGCCAATGATGCTGTTTATTCATTATGGTCTCCTTGAATAAACCTGGGTGTGTATTCTGATAATGTCTGAGTACCAGGATGAATCATAGCCCTGTTTTGCCTGGATATACGATTACATTCCTATTTTATTGCTGCGATTTTTAGGATCAAGGTTATTAGTATAACTTAATATTTTTATATTACCCAT
>JARRJY010000159.1:1483-3206 GCA_037388705.1 Gammaproteobacteria bacterium | reverse complement strand
GGCGTTTTTTCAGAACCAGAACCGAGAGGCACAATGTTCTGACAGTAAAGACGGAACTGCCCCTCCTTAAACGCATGTCTTATGCGCTGTATCCAGCGGATTTCCCCATCTCGTTGCTTAAGTGCCAGGTCACGGATGGTATAAACATGAACACGATTACGACCTTTTTCTTTTGCAACATAACACGCTGAATCAGCAACTCGCATTATATCTGCAATATTGCCCCATTGCGCTGTAATCGGTACCAGACCAATACTGACGCCAATTTCAAAGGGTTTCCCATCCCACAAAAACCGGTAATCACGAACAGCCCGACACAGATTGTTAGCCACACTCCTGGCTCTTTCTAATGAGCAGTTTTCCAGAATAATGCCAAATTCATCACCACCCAATCGTGCAAGACTATCTTTCTCAGACAGATTAATTTGCAGCAGTGCTGATAGCTCTTTCAGCAATTGGTCACCAGCAGAGTGGCCATAGCCATCATTGATCAACTTGAACTGATCGAGATCCATGTAAAACAGGGCATGACGAATATCACTGGTATGAACACTATCCAGTGCTTCCTGCAATCTGGCTTCAAACTGGCGGCGATTAAGTAATCCTGTCAGGGAATCGTGGCTGGCTTCATATTCCATCCAGCGCTCCATACCCCGCAATTCAGAAACGTCATTGAGAACCACGACAGCACCCGCTATATCGCCATCAGCATCATGAATCGGAGTCGCAAAATCCTGGATAATGAACTCCCATCCTCCTCTTCGCAGTAATACGCGATTACCTTGCGCATCAGCGCCTCCACGAGAGCGTATGCAACGACTGACCGGGTCATCCACACCTTCGAGGCTGTGCTCATCTACAACATGATAAACATCCTTGAGCAACTGACCACGCGCTTCTTCACAACTCCAGCCAGTTAAATGCTCAGCTGTCGGATTGAGATATTCGACCAACCCTTCCCTGTCTACCGTAATAACGCCATCATTAATATGCTCAAATACCTGTTGCGCCATTAACCGTTCCTGTAGTTTTCCTTTCAGTGCATGATGGTGGTCCGTGAGATCATTACCAACACACACGGCACCCGTCACATCACCCAGGGGATTACGTGTCACGGCAACAGGCTTCTTTCCTTTGACCTTCAACCCATCGCCTGTCCATGAGGGTTTGTTGATCAAGCTGGTTTGGTGCTTCCAGGAGAAGTGTCTTTATCGAGATAGGTAAATAGGTGTCAGGACTGACTTCACCGAATAACCACTGACCATGCTGATTGGTATAGGTAACATTGCCACTTGCATTTAATTTCACAATAATACTGGCCGCAGCATCGATAACTTCCTGTGATGTCGGTAGCGCTGTACTGTCTGTATCCTCGTTAAAAATAAAAAGCTTACCGGTTACAGAATCACCATCAAGCATTGATGTCAGCATAAAGGTAATTGAAACATTACTGCCATCCTGGCGAGTAATGCGGGCATTGGCGTTCAGGTGGGGACATTTCACGGTATTTAATGCCGGACATGTGGATCCAGTACCCGGGGTCATATTTTCTGGTAGTAGAAGCTGACTAAGCGCAAAGAAATCTTTTCCAAGAATTTCATCTGCACCCCAGCCGAGTATAGATTCGGCTGTTGGATTTAATTTCAGAACCAATCCCTTTTGATCGAGGGCAACTATCCCTTCACCTGACTCGATCAGTAAATCAGGCAGTTCTTTTTGGGCT
>JARRJY010000159.1:0-1450 GCA_037388705.1 Gammaproteobacteria bacterium | reverse complement strand
GAAAATGGCTAACGACAAAAATCCGGCGCTATGGTCAGTTATAGGTGAATCTAAACATAGTTTAGAGAAAAAACCAATAACTTATTGGCAAACAATGATTATTTTTTCACCGCGATGCGCAATCGTAGTGCATTCAGCTTGATAAAACCTTCAGCATCTTTCTGATTATAGGCACCCGCATCATCCTCAAATGTTGCGATATTGGCATCAAATAAACTATCCGTTGTCGATTCACGTCCTTCCACAATGACATTCCCTTTATAGAGCTTCAGCCGAACCCTGCCATTCACAGTCACCTGGGACTCATCAATAGCTGTTTGCAGCATTTTCCGCTCACCACTCCACCAGTAACCATTATAAATCAGTGAGGCATACCGTGGCATGAGTTCGTCCTTGAGGTGGGCAACTTCCCGATCCAGGGTTATGGACTCAATGGCCCGGTGCCCCTTGAGCATGACGGTGCCCGCAGGTGTTTCATAGCAGCCACGAGATTTCATGCCCACATAACGATTCTCAACAATATCGGCCCGGCCGATTCCATTAGCACCCGCGACCTTGTTGAGATATTCCATAACCTGCGCAGGACTCATTGATTTACCATCAATGGCAACTATGTCACCTTTCTCATAGGTCAACTCTATGGTCGTAGGTGTGTCGGGTGCCTGCTCTGGTGATACCGTCCAGCGCCACATCTCTTCTTCCGGACCGGCCCAGGGATCTTCCAGTACACCACCCTCATATGAAATATGGAGCAGATTGGCATCCATGGAATACGGTGATTTTTTACCCCGTTTCTTTTCCACAGAAATACCATGTTGTTCAGCATAAGCCATGAGTTTTTCACGGGAGTTCAGATCCCATTCACGCCAGGGCGCAATAACGTGGATATCCGGTTTAAGCGCATAGTAGCCCAGTTCAAATCGGACCTGGTCATTCCCCTTCCCTGTTGCGCCATGCGATACCGCATCCGCACCTGTTTCATTGGCAATCTCTACCTGACGCTTGGCAATCAGCGGCCGGGCGATAGAAGTACCCAGCAGGTACTCACCTTCATAGATGGCGTTGGCACGAAACATGGGGAAGACGAAGTCACGCGCAAACTCTTCGCGCAAATCATCGATATAAATCTCCTTGACCCCTGCCGCTTCTGCCTTTGTACGTGCAGGCTCGACTTCTTCACCCTGCCCAATGTCGGCAGTAAATGTCACCACTTCACATTGATACTCGTCCTGCAACCACTTCAGGATGATCGATGTATCCAGGCCACCTGAATAGGCCAGTACTGCTTTGTTAACTTTTATTTTGGACATCATTTTTCTTGGTATTTTGATAGTAATACGATTTATTAAACTTACTGGTCAAGATGATCCACCAGAATGCCGGTTGTCTGCCGCAGGCGTAAACTGAGTAAGCGTGCAATCTGGTGGATCATCTTGACCAGTAAGTTTAA
>JARRJY010000158.1:1579-2840 GCA_037388705.1 Gammaproteobacteria bacterium | reverse complement strand
TTCATCTTGGCAACCTGGATTTCACTAAATGTATATCCCAGGTCGTTATGGGTGAACTCAAATTGTAATGTCGGGCTACCCGCTGTGGTTATATCCAGTGCGAAAATGCCTTTTCCTCCACCACGAACACCGCCCACTAACATGGTTTTCCAGTTCGCGCCGACGTAGACATCAGCAACCGTGGGTGTAAGGTCTACATAGTACTGATGTTCATACAGCTGGCTTGCATAGTAGTGCAGCCCCTTGTTTGCGCTGCTGGAAAATAACATGCTGGGTATATAAGCAAATTGCTCTGTTCCATTATCTGCATTGAAGGCGTGCAACATGCCGTCATTGGATCCCACGAAAACAGTGCCTTTTCGGCCAGAATTATCCGACTTAAAAGTGGAATACAAAGAGGTTTCAAGGCTGTCTGGGTAAGATGCATTGGGTGCGCCAACATAAACTGGTGCTGAATGTACAATGTCACCCAGGCGATTGTTGCCTCGATCACGGAAGTACTCCAGGCCGCCATTACCCACTTCATCAGCATGATCACCGTAGATAAATTTTACAATGCTGCTGAGATAATCGGTATCAGTAGCCGCCGCTGGTTTACCGGTAAGCAAATCGGATTTTTGGCTTGCGGACAGATCGCCGGTGGTTTTAAGTTCAATTTTGCTTGTACCATTAAAAGTATAGATTTTCCGTGTCGTCAACAAATTGTTGTCGGCAGGATCGATTGCATTAAGCTTTACACCATATTTTCATCCTGCAAGCTTGTAGTGTTTAAGGCAGCAGCTGCTGAAGTTCCCGCAAGCGAATCAATATCTATAATGGCACGGTTTAGAGAGCTAATCAATGCCTGTGGATCACCTGCACTGAGGAATTTACCGCGACCTTTCCACGCCGCGTGGCGCATGTCATCGATAGTGGTGGCGCTGTCGGCAGTGGGGTTTGGCCAATCAAAGGCATCGGTGCGATTGGGTGGATTGGCTGTTAACGTGCCATTGACGCCAAATGCCACGGTATACGTAACAAGATGTTGTGCAGTATTCTCATCGACACCAGCAGGTGATACCAGGTCGTCTAAACCAGATAGGTCTGTTTCATAATATTTCATGGCAACATCAGCTAAGGTGTTTTGCCGATTGTCTTCATAGGAACCACCATCCCAGGGGCCGTCGCCATCAGTGTCCGTGTTACCAACACTGGGAGAGTTGCCATTCCAGAAACCATCAGACATGACAATGGCAAAGTTTTTCTGGCACTGTCCTCCCAG
>JARRJY010000158.1:0-1527 GCA_037388705.1 Gammaproteobacteria bacterium | reverse complement strand
CAAGACGCAGTGGCGTACCATTGCTACTGTCAATATTGAACAGGTTGCCCAACAAGTTATTCTTGTTGGTGCGCGCTGTGGCATCCACCGGTGTGGTAATGTCATCGATATCTTTTACAGGTGTGCGAATACTGTTGTGGTTATGCAAACTGCCCAGGCCTATGCGCGCCGATGAGTCTTTGATAATTTGCGATAGCGCTCTCTTGGCGATGTATTCACGTTTACGATAATAACTGTACCAGTTTGCGTAGTTAGTTTGCTGTGCAGCGGTTAGTGAGTTAACTGCCACTGGATTGTCGATATCACATTCGTCGTCGGTTGATGAGCTAGAACTAATATTGGTGCTGCCAGGGCCATCATAAGAATTATCATCGTCTGAATCTGTCCACTTCACATAAACATGATCACTGATATCAGTGACTGTTGTGCTATAAGGATTACTGCGAGCAGTTGTGAGAGTAAGGTCAGCATAGTTGTTGCCTGCACTATCTACACCTGCCCATGGCTTGTAGGTGATATCTGGATCATAGGCCATGACGTTGAAACCGCGGCACAATAAACGTTTTCCTAATGCGTTATCAGGACTGAAATCCAGGTTGCTGCCTGCAGAAGAGGTTGCCGGATATTGTGTGCCTGTATTAAGCAAGTCTTCCCAGTTCATAGATCCGGAATCGTCCACCAGGAAAAAGATATTGGGTTGAACAGGCGTCGACTCCAGTATCAATGGTTTATTGCCAATGACCCCCGGTGCCGCCATGGCGGTGTTGCCAATGATGTATGACACGAGTGCCGATACGGCTAACCAGCGCGAGTGAACGTTTATGTGACCCAACTTCATGGTGCTCTCCTTACTGCTACTTCTATGTAGAGTATTGTTTGTTAATTTTTTAACTTAATCGTTTGCTAAATGTGCTTGATAAAACCACTTTGGTTGTTTTATCAGGCCCCCAACCAATAGCTACAACCCGAAATGCAAATTCACGCAAATCAGGATCGGTAAAATTTAAGGGTGGATCGCCTACGCGGCCGACATATTCAATTATGTAACGTGGTGCACCCGGAATAATGGATGCGTCAGTTGGAAAACTACTCAGAGTAGTTACCGCTTCGCTGTTGGCGGATGTCCACGCGGTTGCATTATTAACGTCAAAATCCAGAGAATTTGCCGCGACTGTGCTGTCATAGAGTTCATCGCTGCCGGCAAATTTACTGATATGGGTTGAGATAACAACATTGCCGGCAGTGTTTGACAGCCACTGTTCGGCATCTTTTAATGCGGTTTCCGCTGCCTGGTGTGCCAGGTTGCGTTGGCGTGTATTGGAAGACATACGTTCTTCCATCACGGTGGTATCGAGTGCAGTAACGCCAAGAATTGTCAGCACCAGCAGCATGAGCAGGCTGATAATCAGCACTGAACCGTTGGATTTATGTAAATTTGATGTTTGCATTACGCGGGCGCCCTGTTTCTTAAACGAATGGTGGTGGTAAAGGTTTTTCTCAGTAATCCATCGCCTTCGCCAGGATTAA
>JARRJY010000157.1:0-2775 GCA_037388705.1 Gammaproteobacteria bacterium | reverse complement strand
AATGAATCGGCCGACTTTGATTTTACTGTGCTACTGTTCCAGATTATGTTTGCTGCCACCGCAGTGACTATCGCGTCCGGGGCAATGGCAGAACGTACTCATTTTCACGCCTATCTTATTGGTGCCATTATTGTTACCGCCTTTATTTATCCTGTGTTTGGTAGCTGGGTATGGGGTGGACTATTTGGTGGTAAAGGCTGGTTGGCGGATATGGGCTTTATCGATTTTGCCGGCTCAACCGTCGTTCACTCTATCGGTGGCTGGGTTGCACTTGCTGGTGTCATTGTACTTGGCCCGCGACTGGGAAGATTCAGTCCTGATGGCGTCAGCCACACAATCTCCGGACATAACCTTACCCTGGTAGCTCTCGGTGGATTCATTCTCTGGTTTGGCTGGTTCGGCTTTAACGGTGGCAGTACCGTGGCTGGAAGTGCTGATATCGGTTTAATAAACCTCAACACCCAGCTTGCCGCTTCCGCAGGTGCGGTTGGTACCCTGGTAACGTTACTCGTGCTGCGCAAACCGGTTTATATGACAATGGTCATTAATGGCAGCCTGGGTGGACTGGTAGCTATTACGGCTGGTTGCGCATCAATGACCCCGGACTTTGCAATCATTACCGGGTTACTTGCCGGCCCGGTACTGATTTTCGGTTCAAGCCTGCTCGAGGCTGTCAAAATTGATGATGTTGTTGGTGCAGTACCCGTACATGCCTTTTGTGGAGCATGGGGAACACTGGCGGCAGGTTTATTCAAGGCCGGTGATCTATTTAACGGTACCCAGGTGCTTGTACAGCTAATTGGTATTGGTATCGCCTTTCTATGGGCTTTCTCACTTTCCTACATCATGTACAAAATTCTTGATATGACACTTGGCCTGCGAGCGGACTCGATTTCAGAACAACGCGGACTCGATTTCAGTGAACACAATGAAGTGGCTTACCCCGAATTCAAACAGGAACAGTTATTTAATAAGTCAGGAGATAAAAAATGACACATTCGGTTGTTGAATCCCCCATCAATGACGTCACTGATAAACGACGCGCCGTGTACACTTCGCTATTTCCTTATTTCTCAAGCGAAGCACTGATAAATGCTATGTGGCTATGGGAAGAGAATTATGCTTCAGGTCATGGCTCATCTTTGCGCCAGTTTGTTGCTGAAATCACCCAGGGAACAGAAAACAAACAAAATTCAAAAAAGATTTACAATGCCATCATGATGAATTTTCTGAAACCCGTAAGCAGTTATAAAACTGACCCAATCGATATGATGCTGGCCTACCGAGCCGGTAAGATAAAATTTGACGACGAATCTTTAAACCCGGTACTGATGAAAATTCCGGAAAATATTATTTTTAATTTCGTGATGGAAAACCTGCACGGGGTTGCCTCCAAAGAAAACCCCTATCTCGCCAGCAAAACCCTGGAATATTTTTCAACCAATATTTTTAACCTGCGCCTGGATATACATAAAACCAAGGAAATCCTGCAGTGGTCAGAAGATCAATCCATTTTCATTGGCCGAAATTACTCCGCTGGATATTTTCATGAATATTGCCATTGAACTGGCTGAAAAACTGCCTGAAGCAAAGCAATTTCCTCCAAAAACCATGCTGTAAAACAGAACACTGGGAATCAGCACTTTATTAGTGCTAGAATGGTGTAAATTTAATCTTATTTTTTCCCGCAAGGACTCAATCATGCAAATATCTGACAGCAAGGTTGTCACTCTCAACTATACCCTAAAAGATGATGACGGCAACGTTATCGATCAATCACAGGATAGCCAGTTCGCCTACTTGCATGGCGCACAAAATATTATCTCTGGCCTGGAAATTGCCCTGACCGATAAAAGCAAGGGCGACAAGGTCAGTATTCGTATCGAACCAAAAGACGGTTACGGTGAATACAACGAAAGCATGATCCAGAACGTTGATAAAACCATGTTTGAATCTGACCAGGAACTGGAAGTGGGTCAGCAGTTTCATGCCCAAACCCCTGATGGTCAGATGATTACTGTCACCATAAAAGATGTCACCGACAGTGAAGTGACTGTCGATGGTAATCACCCGCTGGCAGGCCAACACCTGAACTTTGATGTTGAAATCATGGATGTACGCGATGCCACGCCCGAAGAGATTGACCATGGTCATGTTCATGGTCCAGGTGGTCATCAGCACTAAGAAAAGCCTGTTTCACCCCAGTAACGCCGGTTTTTCACAACCGGCGTTACGGTTTTCAATCTAACCAATTGATTTTAAAATAAAATCTCTGTTAGAAATATAAGTTAATTCTTATATAGAATTAGGGTTTATATCCTGATAAAATTACTCAAGTTTTACACCCCTTTTAGGAGAATTTGACCATGCAAGCAGAAGTAAATGGCAAAATCATTGAACTGAGTGAAGCTGGCTGGTTGCTCAATCTTGATGAGTGGAGCGAAGAGTTAGCAGTTGAAATTGCCAAAAATGAAAAGATCCCTGAGCTGACTCAAGAGCACTGGGATATCATCAATCTTGCTCGTGAATACTTTACTGATAACGGTACTGTTGCCGAGCCACGTGCATTCTCAAAATTGATGAAACAGAAATACGGTAAAGATCGTAGTGATCAAAAATACATTTACTCCCTGTTCCCAACAGGCCTGATTAAATGTGCCAACAAGGTTGCGGGACTACCGCGTCCTAAAGGCTGTAGCAAAACGTCACTGGCAAAACTGAAATATCACATCAGGAGAATCTGAATCGTGGGCATAAAAAAAGGAGCAACAAGTT
>JARRJY010000156.1:0-2829 GCA_037388705.1 Gammaproteobacteria bacterium | reverse complement strand
ATGGCCGGTGAATCAGGTCGAGGCTTCGCGGTGGTTGCAGACGAGGTACAACGACTCGCTGAAAAATCAACTGATGCTACCCGTCAGATCGAAGCGCTGGTTAAAACAATCCAGTCGGATACCAACGAAGCGGTGGCCTCTATGGAGGCATCAACTTCTCAGGTAGTTGAAGGTGCCAAGCTGGCATTGAATGCAGGCGACGCACTGGCCGAGATCGAAAACGTTTCGAAACACCTTGCTGAACTGACGCAATCAATCTCCGATTCTGCACAGCAACAGGCAACGGCAGCTGCCAGTATTTCGGATAGTATGAATGTGATTCAGGAAGTAACAACACAGACGTCTGCGGGTACTAATGAAACATCGGCTTCTATCGGTAACCTTGCTGACCTGTCTAATGAACTGCGTCGTTCGGTATCTGGTTTCAAATTGCCGAACTGAGGAAAGACTACTTGAAATAAGTATCTGATCTCGTGTTAATGAAACCGACGAAGGAGTATTTGCCAGGTTTTGAAGAGATAGCTGTTAAGCGATTTCCTCAAATGGAACGAGAGCAGTTCCAGCAATGGGCGGCATTACTCAAAGACCGAACCGGTATGCGATTACCCGATAACAGGATTTCATTCCTGGTAACGAACCTCGGGATGCGTATGCGGGAGTTGGGTTTCACCGAGTACCAGGAATATTACGAATTTTTACAAAATGGCAGGGAAGCCAAGGTGGAGTGGGACAGGTTGGTCCATCACCTGACAGTACATGAAACACGTTTCTTACGAAACGAGAGTACTCTGGCGCTAATCTGTAACAGTTATTTGCCAGAGGTAATTGGTAGCAGTGAAGCAACTCCAGTCACGATAAATGTGTGGAGTGTTGGATGCTCGACTGGTGAAGAGCCTTACAGTGTTGCCATGGCAACTGATGATTACATGAGCCAACAAGGTATTGAGTATTACCTTGGAATTACGGCAAGTGATATCAGCCGTGATGCCCTGGCCATTGGAAGGAAAGGAATATACAGCCGTAAACGGCTTAAACAAATTGAGCCAGAATGGCTGGATAAGTACTTTACGGCGATAGGTGATGACAAATTCCAGGTTGATGAGACCTTGAGAAAAAGAGTTTGTTTTAATCATCTGAATATTCTGGATATAGGGCAAATGCCCATAGGTATGATGAATATTATTATTTGTCAAAATCTGTTGATTTATTTTGACAAAGAACAACGAATACAAATTGTGAATACCCTGGCTGATCATTTGCTACCAGGTGGGTTAATGGTTTTAGGAGTGGGTGAATTATTAAATTGGGAACATCCACAGGTAAAACGTTATCCCTATGCAAATACACTGGCATTCAGGCGTGAAATGTAAAGTAAACATAGAAAAAGGTATTTACATTTAACAGGTATGTAGAGGATATGGGCGAACAACTAGATTACACCACGTTGAAGTGGGTTAAAGACGAGGATGATGCATTCGATGTCTTAATTCGCGCCATTATTCAGCTTCCAGCCTATCTGGAAGGACTGGAGCGAGGGCACGCTGACATGCCGGTCGTGTTAACTCCATTGTTAAATGACCTTCGCGCTGCACGTGGCGAACCGCTTCTAAGTGAAAGTGCATTTTTCTCACCAGACATCAATGTTGCTGCACCAGAAACACGACTTATACCAGGAAAAGAATATCCTGAATTACCAGTTTATGCGCGCAAGTTAAGACCAATATACCAGGTGGGACTTCTTGGATGGTTCCGCAATAACGATGTTTCAGGTAGTCTGAAAAAACTATCAGCTGTGTTGCGTGAATTGCAAAACGCATCTACCTCGGAAACGGCTCAAAGGTTATGGTGGGTGGCTGGTGGTATCGTAGAAGCTATTCTGGATGAAGGTCTGGATGTTAGCATTTCAGTCAAGTTGCTCATGGGTCAGGTTGACAGGGAAATTAAACGGTTAATCGATTTTGGTGAAGATGTATTTGTATCTGAAACACCCTCTGAATTATTGAAAAACTGCCTTTTCTACGTCGGTAGCGCCACGTCGGATGGTCCGCGAGTGAGCACCGTTAAGCAGGCATTTAAGCTGGATGAGTTACTTCCATACAGCGGTGCGATTGATCAGGCCATGGATGATCTTAAGGGATCAACTGCTGATATCATGGATAATGTATCTTCCGTTATTAAGGAAGATTTATTACAGGTCAAGGATCAACTTGATATCTTTGTTAGAAGTACAGAACATAATGTTGATGCGCTGACTCCCCTGGCTGAAACCTTAAGTCGTACAGCTGACACCCTGGCGATGCTGAACCTTGCGGATTTACGCAAGGTAATTCAGAAACAGGCTGATAATCTCAAGCAAGTCATTTCCAGTGATAACGACCCTGATGAAAAGGTATTGATGGAAGTGGCCAGTGCTCTACTTTACGTTGAATCTTCACTGGACACCATTGAAGAGTCTAGGCGTGAACATACGGAAGATGAAGCACCAGACCTTGCGGTTCATGATGAACATGAAGATGAAGGCGATGTTGTTCTTCTACCAAAGAGCGAACAAGTACAGATAACCAATAATGTTATTAAAGAGGCACGAGAAGTACTGGCTGGCGTCAAAGAAGCATTTAATACATTCGCTATTGAACCGGAACATTTCGATACAATCGCTGAGGTCCCTGCCAAGCTTACACAGATTCAGGGTGCTCTGGCAGTAATGAATTGCCAGAAAGCTGCAGACTTGTTGGGTTCGTCTATGGCTTATATCAGTAATGAAGTTCTGGGGAATAAGGAAAACCCTGATACCTCAAAGCTGGATATCCTGGCAGATGCTATTACCAG
>JARRJY010000155.1:0-2656 GCA_037388705.1 Gammaproteobacteria bacterium | reverse complement strand
TTTACGCGCTGGATATTGGCGCTGTTTTTGTTTCGACGGCGAGTCTTGCAGTAAATATTGCGGATTTTGTATATTGGTTAATGTGGATAGTGTATCAATTAATTGTTCATCCGCAATCTTCTGGTAATGTCCCGGCTGTAACTTGCCCAAATGCCAGGGGCCAACAGCCACCCGAATCAGGCGCAGGGTAGGGAAGCCAACGGCAGCTGTCATGCGCCGTATCTGCCGGTTGCGTCCTTCCCTAATAGTTAATTCGAGCCATGAAGTGGGTATTAATTTACGTTGTCGAATTGGTGGATGGCGTGGCCAGATATCCGGTTCATCAATACTGCAAGCCTGGGCAGGTGCTGTTATACCATCTTTTAGCTCAACGCCTTTCTGTAATTGAATTATTGCCTGTTTATCAATTTCACCTTCAACCTGCACCCAGTAGGTTTTTCTCAGTTTGTATTTAGGGCTGGCAATAAAGTCTTGCAGTTTGCCATGATCGGTTAACAGTAGCAGCCCTTCACTGTCACGATCCAGACGGCCGGCAGCATACATGTCCTTGATGGGAATGTAATCGGCCAGTGTTTTGCGATTTTCGGCATCTGTGAATTGGCAGAGAACATCATAAGGCTTGTTGAACAGAACCAGCATATCACTAATTTATGCCAACCAGTTTCAGGTCAGTTTTTCAAAACGGCGGGTAGTTCGCCGGTCAGGGTTTGCAGGAACACAACAATGGCGTCTATTTCTGTTTTGGTTAGCGTTTTATTGGTTTGTGTCTTTGCCATGATGGTCACCGCTTCATGCAATGTTTTGGCAGAGCCGTTATGGAAGTAGGGTGCTGTTAAAGCGATATTACGCAGCGGCGGTACGCGCCACATATATTTTTCACCGGGATCTTTGGAGAATTCGTAACGTCCCAGATCATCGGTCAATCGATGGGATTTATCATAAACGCTGCCCACATTATTGGGAAACAATTCGTAAAATCCATCACCCATGCCCATGGCTGGTCCTGGTGCTGGTCCCGCGAAGTTAACGCCGAAATGGCAGGCCAGACAACCGGTATCATTAAACAATTGCATGCCGATTTTAGCTTGCGCGCTAATGGCTTTGTCGTCACCTTTGATGTATCGATCAAAAGGGCTATTAGGTGTCATTAAGGCGCGCTGGAAACTGGCCAGTGCATTGGCGATATTTTGCATTTTAATCGCGTGGGCGGAATCAAACGCATTCATAAATTCTTTCACATAGTGCTTATCTTTGCTCAGTTTATTAAGTAACGCTTCCTTTTCTGTGTTACCCATAATGTCGGGATCACCGAGATGGTCGATTGCTTGCTGTTCCAGGCTGGCAGTGCGGCCATCCCAGTAAAGAACTGTCTGCAGTCCAATATTTAGCAAGGTGGGTGGATTACGTTTACTGGTTTTTCCGGATACGCCCATGGCCAACGCCGGAGCTGGATTTCCGCTATTACTCAAATTATGGCAATCATTGCAGGAAAGCTGGTTGTTACTGGAGAGCCGCTTGTCAAAAAATAATTTTTTACCCAGCGCAATTTTCTCATCGGTTAAAGGATTCTGTTCCGGGGTCAGGGGTTGTTCCGGTAGTGGTTGAAAATAATCAAACGCCGCAGCGTATCCCGTGCTAATCAACAACGCCAGTGTAATGCCCAGCAGGCAGTGAATAAAAGTTAAGGCGTATGGTTTGCCTGTCATTAAGCTATCTCCTGAACCCAATGGATAAAGCGAGGGATTGTACCGTAGCAAAGGGGGATGTCCAGTTCGCATATCTGAAAACCGCCACTTCAGATAATGCCACATTATCCGATAAATGTAACGGTATCAGATAGTTGTATTTGATGGTTAACCTGGTTTCAGTTTTTCCGCCAATACCGGCTTTGTCATTCGCTATCAATACGATGATGTTTTGGATTTATATTTATGCCGATGAAAGATTTACTTTCTCAGGATGAAATTGACGCGCTGTTACACGGCGTGTCTTCCCGCGAAATTGAAACTGATGACCATTCCATTGGCGATGAGAGTGATGCAGCGCTTTACGATTTTGCCAACCAGGATCGGGTTATTCGGGGCCGGATGCCAAGCCTGGACATGGTTAATGAACGCTTCGCCCGAGAATTCCGTAATAGTCTGTTCAAGATGGTACGCCGTGGAATAGAGGTGACGGTTAGTAGCGTTCAAATGCTGAAATACTCCGAATATGTTTATAGCCTGGTAATTCCAACCAGTTTACATATTGTGAAGATGCATCCCTTGCGAGGCAATGGTTTATTAGTATTGGATCCAAAGCTGGTATTTACTGTCGTTGACAATTATTTTGGTGGCGATGGAAAGTTACAGCCGAAAATAGAAGGCCGTGATTTCGCACCGACGGAACTACGCTTGATTCAACGTATGATCGATATGGTGTTTGTCGATTTACAGCAGGCATGGAAGCCTGTTTTAGAAGTTTCCTTGGAGAATGTGGATGTTGAAGTGAATCCACAGTTTGCCAATATCGTGGGTCCCAATGATGTTGTTGTCGTGACAACGTTTAACGTTGAGATTGAAGGCATTGGCGGCGAGTTTCACATTGCTTTGCCTTATACGATGTTGGAACCGATGCGCGACAGGCTGGATACAGTTTTACACGCAGAATCCAGTGC
>JARRJY010000154.1:0-4341 GCA_037388705.1 Gammaproteobacteria bacterium | reverse complement strand
CATAACCTAGCTTGGCTTGTGCCAGCCGCCTACACATCCCTTGAATAGTTCCTGCATGCCTGGCACATCCCAGGTAGCTGAACGGTAACGATCTACTGATATGCGGCTCTCCCAGCATTCCAGTATTGGCTTGATAATTGACCAGGATTTTTCTACTTCATCTGCATGAGAAAACAGGGTGGCATCACCAGTCAGGACATCATGTATGAGCACCTCATATGCATCGGAAACACTTTCACCCTGTTCTGCATAAGGTGCCTTCATAACCATGCGCTGGTTATCAGTTGTCAGACCCGGCATTTTGGCATTCATTTGCAATGCAATACCTTCATCAGGCTGGACCCTGAACAACATTGAATTGGCCATGGGTGGGTTGGCATGGGTATCAAACAGGTTAAATGGCGGTTTACGAAACCGAATAACAATTTCTGACACGCGCTTTGGTAGTCGTTTACCTGTCCATAAAATAAATGGCACACCTTGCCATCGCCAGTTATCGATATAGAAGCGAATTGCCGCAAATGTTTCAGTAACTGATTCGGGAGAAACTCCCTCTTCTGCCACATAAGCCTTGATTTTCTCCCCATCGCCATTACTGGAACCATACTGGGCTGCGACGGTCTGTCGTTTCATATTTTCTGGCTCAAAGGGCCTGACAGCACTTAGCACCTTTAGCTTTTCATTACGTATCGCATCTGCTGTAAATTCAACAGGCGGTTCCATGGCAACTAGTGTCATTACCTGCATGAGATGGCTTTGAATCATATCTCTAAGCGCACCGGACTTTTCATAATATTTTGCCCTGTATTCAATACCTATCGATTCCGCAGCCGATATCTGGATATGGTCAATAAAGTTACGGTTCCATAGAGGCTCTAATATGCTATTGGCAAATCTGTATACCAGCAAATTCTGTATACTCTCTTTACCAAGGTAATGATCAATACGATAAATTTGTGATTCATCTAGTAGCTCTTGCAATTCTCTGTTTAATTTGCGCGAACTTTCCAGGTCCATACCAAAAGGTTTTTCAATTACAACTCGCCTAAACCCTTTATCCTCTTTGGATAAGCCAGTCTTGTAAAGACCTGATGCAACGGTTGTATACCAATCAGGAGGCACGGCACAATAAAACAAGGCATTAACACTCCCCTCAAGAGATTCTAGCGATTTAGACAGGTCTGTATATGTATTGTCATCCTGCAAGTCTCCTGTAACCATTTTGAACTTACTGGCATAACCGTCCCACTCCTTCTTATCAATTTTCATCTCTGGTACATATTCGACTATGCCTTGATAAAGAGAATCCAGCCAGTCTTCCATTAACCGATTTTTTACCACGCCAATGATTTTGCTCTGTGGATGAACAAGTCCACAGCGCAGCATTTTAATAAGCGCGGGCAGGAGTTTTCTCTTCGTCAAATCACCAC
Source organism: Gammaproteobacteria bacterium (assembly GCA_037388705.1). Taxonomy (GTDB): domain Bacteria; phylum Pseudomonadota; class Gammaproteobacteria; order UBA6429; family Thiohalophilaceae; genus JARRJY01. The sequence continues at coordinate 2,911 of JARRJY010000154.1, read as the reverse complement.
CAGCACCGAATATCACGATATTCGTTGGTTCAGTGGGTTCTCCATAACATGCCTTTCCTACAACTTCGCCCATAATGACACCGTAGTTCTATTTAACTGTACGTATACTATGACCACCAAAACCCGCTCGCATTGCATTAATTACTTTCCCGGCAAAAGATGGATCCTGCCGACTCCTAAATCTCATCTGAAGTGCGAGGGTCAAAACCGGTGTTGGTACACCAAGATCAATTGAATCTTGCACAGTCCATCGGCCTTCCCCGGAATCATCCACATAATCACTTAAATCAGATAAGGATTTATCTTCTTTGAATGCGTCAGCAATAAGATCTAACAACCAGGATCGTACAACGCTGCCATGTTGCCAGATTTCAGAAACCTGTCCGAGGTCCAGTTGCATTTCCTCTTTAGCGGTCAATAACTCAAACCCTTCAGCAAAGGCCTGCATCATTCCATATTCGATACCATTATGGACCATCTTTACGTAATGCCCTGCGCCAGGAGGGCCCACATGGCCCCAACCTTTATCCTTTGCCGGTGCGAGTGATTCAATTTTTGAGAAAGCTTTTTTGCACGTTGTTTGCTCAAGTTAAAGTTAGAATTACCGCCATCAACCAGCAGGTCACCCTCTTTCAGACCAGCATTTAGTAGTGAATCGATTGTTTGATCAACATATTGATGGGGAACCATTAACCAGATAATTCTTGGTGTCGGTAGTTCTTGAATTAGCCCTGCCAGGGTGTCTACTGCGGTAATATTTTCGTGCTCTTTTGAAAGCTCTAATGAGGTTGTGGAAGATTTACTATTGGCAAGCACTTCATGACCATCATTAACCAGACGGCGAACCATATTTGCTCCCATCTTACCTAATCCAATCATTGCTATTTTCATAAACAATTGCCTTTCCTTGTTACCATCAGCATGAATAGACATATACGCTGATGATTTGAAACTGGTATATGGAGTATTCGTTAATAGTATACTACGTTCTATCTATTATTATATTGTGACAATTACTCCAAAAAAACTGGTATTTACAAACATATCTCCAATGTCAGAAAAGGTGGTCTTTTTGATTTTTTAGGCGAAATAGACAGATATTCATGCTACGCCTTGCATTTCGGCTGATTCAGGCTCTCTAAAAACTCTCTGGTGTTCTTTTATTAATAATGACGAAGCATGCATTGTTTCTGGTTTTCTGATACCCATTAATTCAAGTACGGTTGGTGCGACATTTGATAATCCTCCCTGTGTCGAGAGTTCCCAGTTACTCTTATCCATCACGAGACAGGGGACAGGGTAAGTAGTATGCCTTGTATGGGGCTCGCCTGTTAGTGGATCAACCAGTTCCTCGCAGTTACCATGATCGGCAGTTAATATAACTGAATATTCTGCCGATTCAGCTGCATCTAATAAGCGGCCAACTTCGAAATCGAGTGCCTTTACTGCGCTAAGCACGGCATGTCGTTTGGCCGTATGTCCTACCATATCGCCATTAGCGAAATTGACTATAATAAACCCATGACGACCAAGACTAATTGCTTTGATTACAGCATTCGCAACATCACTGGCGCTCATTTGTGGCTTTAGATCATAGGTTGCCACGCCTGGAGATGGAATCAGTAATCTTGTTTCACCACTAAAGGCCTCAGCGCGTCCACCATTGAAGAAATGGGTGACATGGGCATATTTTTCTGTCTCAGCGCAGTGAAACTGAGATAAACCATAAGAACTTATAACCTGGCCCAGAGTGATTTCTGGTTTTTCAGAATCATACAAAAAGGGAAACTTATCTTTTCTGCTATAGGGCATCATGCAGGTTATATAAGGCATTGCCCCGCCCCCTCGGTCAAACCCCGTAAAATTAGACTTACCGAGAGCAGCAATGATCTGCCGGGGTCGATCTTTTCTGAAATTAAAACTGATAACTGAATCAGAACTCCTCATTTTTTCAAATGCTGGCAATAATATAGGCCTGATAAACTCATCGGTATCTCCTGCCAGGTACGCAGATTTTATCGCTGTCTCTGCCGTCAGTGCAGACTGTCCTTTACCATGAATGTAGGCACGCCATGCCAATTCAGTCCTATCCCAGCGATTATCCCTGTCCATAACATAGTAGCGTCCCGTTATACTGGCGATAGCACCACCTGCTTTGTGCAACCTCTCTTCCAGTTCGGGTAACCATGTCAAGGCTGACTGTGGAGCTGTATCTCTGCCATCAGTAATCATATGTAATAATGGCTTGACTGATCTATGACGACAGGCCTCAATCAGGCTATCAAGATGGCGTATATGACTGTGTACTCCTCCATCCGATACCAGGCCTAACAAGTGAATCGGCCTCTTGTTGTGTCTGGCCAACTCAATTGCCTCAACAAGGGCAGGATTATCGTAAAATTCCCCTGATGAAATGGCCTCATTAATCTTTACCATATCTTGTCGGATTATACTTCCAGCTCCAAGGGTAAGGTGGCCAACCTCCGAGTTACCCATTTGACCATCAGGAAGACCAACTGCTGGACCGGAAGCATTAAGTAAAGTATGGGGGTATCGGCTGAAGTAATTATCGAGATTAGGTGTTGGTGCTTCATACACCGCGTTATTTCTTTTTGCCGGATTAACCCCAAAACCATCCAGAATAACCAGTATTACAGGTCGCCTTGGCACGCCAGAAATAGTCAACATAAGGTCCTCTGTACAGAAGTTAGATAGCAATCTTGTTTCAAGGACTATGCCAACAAATGAACAACTCTCTAAGGTTATACAGTTGCTTGTTTTTATTGGCATTTTCAAATTACATCAAGGAGCTTGCCTCTCAATTCAGCAACAATTAGGTATAAAGTCATAAAAACTGCACCATTATGGTCCACTGAAGACCTAAATTAAGGCGAAAACGCCAATTTCTAGA
>JARRJY010000153.1:0-2927 GCA_037388705.1 Gammaproteobacteria bacterium | reverse complement strand
TCTGAAACCTGTTCATTTTCTGCTGCAAACAAACTGGTAGAAGAAAAGCAGACGACCAGCCACACACTGGCGAGTATCAGTGAACAAAAAGTCCGGTAGTAAAATGATTTCCCAGTTTCGACACCCATTTGTCTATACCCGTGTTTTTTTGAGTTATGATTTTTTCACTGAAGCACATACCATCCCTCCACCGGGAAAGCCTACAGCTACTTATTGATTTTTCGGCAAAAACTCTGAAAACTTGAATCTCACAAGATGACAAGAAAATAGCTTTTTCCGGGGGTACTCCCCTACAAAAAGTAGAATTTTCAAACCACTCAACAGGTTGTCATCAACGGGGTTTGTTACATTAAAGAAAAAGGGGCGAATGCCCCTTTTTTATTTCATTGATGCAAAAAATGTATAAATATCAACCAATAGCAGCCTGTGCAGCCGCGACGGCTACCCCGCTGTGAATTGGTGCCCCCATATCCGTTAGGACTGAATCCACTGAATCCAGGGCTCCAAGGCAGAACATGACATTTTTGGCATTACTGGCATAACCCATAAGACCGATACGCCATACCTTGCCGGCCAGGGCACCCAGACCGGCACCGATTTCCAGGTTAAAATCTTCTAGCAACCTCACTCGTACTGCGGCCTCATCTACGCCATCAGGGACCGTGACCGCGTTTAACTGGGGCAGACGAGCCTCCTCAGGGACGACAAAAGAGAGGCCCATGGCCTCAATACCGGCACGCAGCATGAGATGGTTATTTTTATGGCGGATCCATGAATTTTCCAGGCCTTCCTCTTTTAATATCACCAGGGCTTCATGGAGAGCATACAACGCATTAATGGGGGCAGTGTGATGATAAGCCCGCTTTGCACCAGTGCCCCAGTAACCCATCACCAGGTTCATATCCAGAAACCAGCTTTGCACCGGACTTTTTCGTGACCTGATGCATTCGACTGCCGCTTCGCTGAAACTTACCGGCGAGAGGCCTGGTGTACAGGACAGGCATTTCTGGCTGCCTGAATAAATCGCATCAACACCCCATTCGTCCACTTTAACTGGAGAGCCACCCAGCGAGGTCACTGCATCCACAATTACCAGGCAATCATGGTTGTGAGCGATTTTTGTCAGCGTCTCAACATCTGACTGTGCTCCTGTAGATGTCTCAGCATGTACAAATGCCACGATTTTAGCCTCTGGAGTTGCCTTAAGAACCTCTTCCAGTTTGTTAGGGTCGACCGGTTTGCCCCATTCGTCCTCCACCATGACCGAAGTTGCACCACAGCGTTCGACATTTTCTTTCATGCGACCACCAAACACACCATTCTGGCATACAACTACCGTATCTCCCGGTTCCACCAGGTTCACAAAGCAGCTTTCCATGCCGGCTGAACCCGGTGCAGATACAGGGATGGTCAGTTCATTACCAGTCTGAAAGGCATACTGTAACAGGCTCTTCATCTCATCCATCATGCTCACGAAAACAGGATCCAGATGACCAACTGTTGACCGCGACATGGCATTCAAAATCCGCGGATGGACATCGGATGGCCCCGGCCCCATCAGGGTACGTACCGGCGGGATGAATGAAGAAACATTAGGTGCATCTATGGACATAATGACTAATCTCTTAATTTTTAATTGGAAAATATTAAAATATGCTATTTATTATCGTTGTGCGCCTGTATGACAATTCAACCCTACCTGACAGTACAAGTACCTGTTGAGCCAGACAGCAAGTCAGCGAGTATAGGTGGGAAGAATTTTATGGATCAACCCGCAACTCATAGGGACATTAGTAAAATCAATAAAATTTGAACAAAACAGGCGTAAAAATATCCACTAATTTGCCATGCCAAGCCGTTCCCTGACTCGAAGCTTGGCAGCTATAAAATCACCATGTTGAACATAGAGCAACTCTGAAATTTTTCGCACCAGGTGTTCTTCATACATATCAAGCTCATGATCAGAGTAGGCAATCTCCCACAACATCTCAACAACACGTATTTTCTTCTCTCGCGAAAAATTTTTATTAATTAGAGAAGTGAAGGCGTGATAGCAGGTCGCATCATGGGCCTCCTGTTCAGCAAGCCGGATTAACTCACCAGTATCATGCTCTGATAGCCCAAAGGTTCTGCGGATCCCTGCTGCCAACATGGTCTGCTCTTCTGGTTTAATATGTTCATCGACACGCGTCATTTCGATAAGCAGAGCCGCCGTGGCCAATTGCAAGCGATACTCCCGGGCGTCTGACGTTCCATTATCAGATCCGAGTAAAATTTCAAAGAAAGTCTTGAACTGTTCAATCATAAAAGAATCGAAATATACGATTTTGTAATTACAGCCATGTAATAAAGTCGGGTCATAAGACTCAAACTACCGTAAGCTTGGCAGAATGCCAATAACCGAGGTTCGTAAAATTAGTTTGTACTTGAATTTGTTCTGGACTCATAAAAATTCATGACTTTATAAGGATTATACATGCGTTACTTATCTATCATGATTTTTCTCCTACTCGTGCCACTCATATCATTACAGGCCAGCAACCTTGATGAAGTCAACGAAATCTTGGCAATGGAGCAATCTCCCCTAGGCGTGGTTTTTGAGATAGTAGAAGGTGATGGTGATGCACTGGAATGGGCAATACCTACCGCAAATCACTATGTATCATTACTAAGAAAACGTTTTCCGGATATCGGCCTGGCAGTGGTCTCTCACGGGTCAGAGCAATTCGGTCTTATGAAATCCAACCAGGAAAAAAAGGCAGAAGTGCATAAAACGGTACGGTCACTGGTTGCCAATGATGTGCCAGTGCATGTTTGTGGAACACATGCATCATGGCGAGGTAAAGAGGCTTCAGATTTCCCTGAGTATGTTGATGTGGCGCCAGCAGGGCCGACCGAGATAAAAAACTATGAAGAAATGGGGTATA
>JARRJY010000152.1:0-4071 GCA_037388705.1 Gammaproteobacteria bacterium | reverse complement strand
AGAGGAGCCTGAATCAGCTGTTGTTCTAATAGTTAAATTCTTATTGTGAGTACCGGGGTACTGTTTGATGCTGGCACATCCCTGTAACAGCACCAAGGTACCTACCATTAATATGGGATAAAGTTTTTTCATAGGACAATTATTTTGTTAAGTCAGGACAACCTACATTTTTGCCTGTCGCCCAACCTTTTAATGCTTTAATAATATTCTGGTGTCCAACAGATGGGCGATAGAAGTCGATGCGGGTCTTGTTCTTATCTATTCCGGTTGCATCCATCACCATCAGGAAGTAGCCGTTCTTGGGCATCTCGTAGACTTTCATTACGCCCTGCTCATGCTCATACTGTAAATATAGTTCAGCCCTGTTTTTGCTGACTTTTACAGTCGGTGTGTATTTCGTCACCACCGCATGATGGTACATATATCCACTTTCTACCATTTTGACGCGCTTACTCAGACATTTATTGGCCATTTTTTTAAACGTCCCGGCAACTTTGCCTACACTACGATTGACTTCAAAGGTTTCTTTTCCTCCAAACGTTGCACCAGGGGCCATTTGCCTGAATTCGGTAGCGGTCTGGGGCATCTTGCCGGCACAGCCACTTAACAGCAAAATGCCTGACACCATCACGATAAAAACAGAAAATTTCATCTCGGAACCTCAATTTTTCTAATATATTTGTCATATATCGGTTGCCCAACCCATGACTTAAGAAACCACATCACATTTGTGGAAAATATACACATATTATCAAATCAATGAACAAGACTATGGATAACAGAATATGCGTGATGTACGGAGATGAACTGGGCCAGTATCACTTCGGTATCGACCATCCTTTCGGGCCAAAGCGTTACCAGGCCTTTAAACAGGAATTCGAACATCGTCAGCTGGATAAACAGGTGAAACTTTGTCCCCCGCAACTGGCTACAGAGCAGCAGCTGCTTTTATTTCATACCCAGGACTACATCAACAAGGTAAAAAACCTCTCGGATAAAGGCTTCGGTTTCCTTGATTACGGTGACACCCCTGCCCGGCAAGGTATCTATGAAGATGCTTGTCGCGTAGTCGGCTCCACCTTGTCTGCTATCGATCGCATCATGGAGGATGAGTGTGTTCATGTCTTTACCCCGATTGCCGGCTTGCACCACGCCGCGCGAGACCGGGCTGCAGGTTTTTGTGTATTCAACGATTGTGGTATTGCCATTGAATACTTAAGGCAGCAATACAATATCCAGTGTATTGCCTATGTTGACATCGATGCCCACCATGGTGATGGCGTGTTTTATGCCTTTGAAGATGACAAGAATGTCATTGTTGTCGATTTCCATCAGGACGGCAATACACTCTATCCCGGCACCGGCTATGTAGATGAAACAGGCAAAAAAGAAGCTGCTGGCACCAAGCTGAATGTTCCGCTGCCACCTGATTGTACTGATGACCTGGCATTACAGCTATGGACCAGGTGCGAAAAGTTTATTGAACAGGCAAATCCCGAGTTTATTCTGCTTCAATGTGGTGCAGACAGTATTGCCGGGGATCCAATAACCCAACTGAAACTAACCGCTGATTTCCACAGGCAGGTAGCACACCATTTGAAAAAACTTGCTGACAGGCACTGCCAGGGGCGCCTACTCGCCATGGGCGGTGGTGGCTATAACCTGGAAAATATTGCACAGGGCTGGAATGCGGTTGTAGAAGAATTACTAAGCGACTAACAAAACCATCGAATTAAAGTTTAATCTGCCCCGACATTTTTTACATTCGTTAAAAATTTTCAGGTGTTATTGATCTATATCAATGACAAAAACTCTCACTATACTTATTTTATTGCGCAATGAATCCTTTCAGTAATTCAATGTAATAATAATTCCACTACCATCTATTCATGGGGGAGAAATTAATATGGCCCATATTGTTGTACTAGGTGCCGGGATTGGAGGTCTGCCTGCTGCTTATGAACTCCGCAGTGCACTCAATAAAGACCACGAAATCACGGTAGTCAACGCTCAGGATTACTTTCAGTTTGTACCTTCAAACCCATGGATGGCTGTAGGCTGGCGCACCCGGGATAAGATCACTTTTCCTATCCGCCCCTACCTGGAAAGGCATAAAATCAATTTCATCTCCAAGCGGGTTGATAAAATCGAGGCTGAACAGAGCAAACTTATTCTCGATAATGGTGACGAAGTTAATTATGACTACCTGTTAATTACAACCGGACCTCGCCTGGCGTTTGAGGAAGTTCCCGGTTCTGGCCCAGAAGGTTTTACCCAGTTGGTCACCTTGGGCTGGGTGGGGTTGGTGATTCCAATGGTTTACTGGAACATGAATTCCGTAACCGCCATATCAGCTGGATTACCAATGCCAAGGTCACCAAGGTTGAAGAAGGCAAAATGTTTGTTGATGAACATGACAGCAATGGTGAAGTCACCAAGCAACATGAACTGGAATTCAAACATTCAATGATGTTGCCCGGCTTCAAGGGTGTTGATGCGGTTGCCAATGTTGAAGGCCTGTGTAACCCACGTGGTTTTGTTATGGTTGATGAACACCAGCGCAGCACCAAGTATCCTAATATTTACAGTGCCGGCGTTTGTATAGCCATTCCACCGGTTGAAGCTACCCCTGTGCCGACAGGTGCGCCAAAAACTGGCTATATGATTGAATCCATGGTAACTGCTATCGTCCATAACATAAAGGCTGAACTGACCGGCTATACACCAGATGCCAAAGGCACCTGGAATGCCTTCTGCCTTGCTGATCTGGGGGACACCGGTGCTGCCTTCATCGCAGTACCTCAGATACCACCGCGTAATGTTACCTGGTTTAAGAAAGGCAAGTGGGTACACTGGATGAAAATCTGGTTTGAAAAATACTTCATCAAGAAAATGAAGAAAGGTACATCAGAGCCTATCTTTGAAAAATGGGCACTGAGAATGATTGGCCTTGGTAGATTAAAAAAATAAGTGCCCATCAACAAACAAAAGCCGGGTATCAACCCGGCTTTTTTTGTGTATAAACAAAGGAAACTATTCAGCCTGTTTATGTACTATACAATCACGCCCCTGTTTTTTTGCATCGTATAACGCAGCATCTGCAACAGAAATTAACTCTGTGTAAGTTGTTCGATTAGCATCTTTTGCTGATGCGATGCCGACACTTATTGTTAGGTAAGAACTTATATCTGAACCCGAGTGTGCAATTTTCCTTTCAGCCAGCCTGTCCTTAACTTCCTGCATACATATTTTGAAAAATTCGGGCTTGGTACCAATATTGACAACAACGAACTCCTCACCACCATACCTGGCAACAAATTCATTAGAGCGTTTAAAGTTATCGGCGATCATATCGGCAACAACTTTCAGACAAACATCCCCCATTTGATGACCATATAAATCATTATATTGTTTAAAATAATCGATATCGATAAAGGCAATATTGATTGGCAAACAGAGTCTCTGTGACCTGTTCCATTCATGGCTTACCTGCATATCAAAATAGCGCCTGTTATAAAGGTTGGTTAAGCCATCGGTTATTGCCTGCTCTGAAAGCTCTACGTTCCTGCTCCTGAGCCTGGCATTCAGATCTTCAATCTCTTTATTTTTCTCCAGCAGGTCATCGGCAACCTTTTTGTTTTTGCATACCTGGATTAATAGCATGATTGCGAATATCACCACTATCAGGACAACACAGATGTATATCCATAGACTTCTTTTTTCGATATTGCTGGAATAAGTTTCAAATAACTTTTCACTGTGCAAATCGTATACATGCCACCTTGTGCCTGGCACCCACTTTTCTGCTAATACCCTGTCCAGCTCCTGTGGCGTCATACGAAAATCAAGCCTGTCAGAAATATTTACCCTGGAGCCCTGCGGGGTAACTTCAATAAGGTCTGAAGCGTTTTTTTGCACCAGCACAAGTTGGTGGCTTTCAGAGCTGGCTAACTTAATAATGTTAGCGATTTCATCCGGTGCAAAACTTACCAGGAACAGGTAATGTTTATTACCAATAGTAAATTTAACAACAACATCATAGTGATATACCTTGGGATGGGGGTGTATCCG
>JARRJY010000151.1:0-2550 GCA_037388705.1 Gammaproteobacteria bacterium | reverse complement strand
GTTGCCGACAAGAAGGTGGACCTGGCTTACCTGACGCCAGTCGCTTACCTGAAAGCCCATGAACGTGGCGGCGCCAAACTTGTCGCCAAAACTGTCACAAATGGAAAGGCCTCTTTCCAGCTGATGATTGTCGTGAAAGAAGACAGTCCTATCAAAACTGTCGAAGATTTGAAAGGCAAACGTTTTGCATTTGGTGATAAGCGTGCATTGTTACAACGCGCCGCCGTGGTTGGCGCCGGAATAAAATTGGAAGATTTTTCCGATTATAAATTTATCGGTCATTATGACAATATTGCCCGAGCAGTTATGAATGGTGATTTTGATGCAGGCATACTCAAGGACACTATGGCCTTCCAGTGGAAAGGTAAGGGACTACGAATCCTTGCCTCGTCTCCTGATTTACCTCCATACAATATTGCTGCCCGTGGAGATATAGACGATAAAACTCTGGCAGAATTACAAAAGGCCTTCCTGGAACTGGACCCCAAAAATCCGGAGCACATGGAAGTTATAAAGGCTATTGATAAAAAGTATGATGGTTTTGCGCCAACAAATGATGCCGAATACGATGTCGTCAGAAAACTAATCAAGCCATTTAATAAATAATAATCCGGGAGAACCCCAGAATCTTTCATATCGGCTGGAAACCATCATTAAAGTCAAAGGGCGCACGAATGCGCCCTTTTTTATTTTGCGTGCATGGTAACTGGTAAACTGTTCTAACGATGCCTGGAACCCTGAATGTGTATTGCATTTATGGTAAATGATCCAGATCAGCACCCTCTTTCACAACCGGCATCAGGTCCGCCTTACTGATTCCGAGGCTTAAGGCGCTGGTACTGGCCACATAAATTGATGAGTAGGTACCAATTACGACACCGATAATCAATGCCGTAGCAAACCCATGTATCAGTTCTCCACCGAAAATAAACAAGGCAATCAATACCAGCAATGTCGTTAACGAAGTCATCAAGGTACGAGACAGGGTCTGGTTAAGGGATGTATTAACCACATCCACGCTGGTGCCCTTGCGTATCTTGCGAAAGTTTTCGCGAATACGGTCAAAAACCACGATGGTATCATTGAGCGAATAACCGATTACCGCGAGCACCGCAGCTAATACCGTCAAATCAAACTCAAACTGGAACAGGGAGAAAAAGCCGAGCGTAATTATCACATCATGAATCAGGGCCACCACCGATCCAATGGCAAATCGATATTCAAAGCGTAACCCAACATAGACCAGTATGCAGAGTAGCGCATAAATCATGGCCAACCCGCCATCTTCGGTAAGTTCATCACCCACCTGCGGACCCACAAACTCAACACGCCGCATTTCAACTTCACCTTTTTCGGCACTACGTAGCGCCGACAAAACCTGCGAACTGATTTCAGCATTGCTCTGTTTTTCGCGGGGCGCAATGCGCACCATCACATCCTGTGATGTCCCAAAGTGCTGAACAACTGCTTCTGGAAAACCTGAGGATTCCAGCGTCGTACGAACCTGGGCCAGATCTACAGGATGTTTATAACCCAGTTCGATCAGAGTACCACCGGTAAAATCCAGCCCGAAGTTAAGTCCACGCGTGACTAATGAACCAATCGAAACAAGCAACAGCGTAACCGAGAATACAATTGCAATAGTGCGCTTGCCCATAAAGTTAAAATTAGCTTCTTTCTTGAACTGCATGAGGCTTATCCTGATTTAATTCCGGTTCTTAGAAAAAATTAAATTGAAAGTTTTTCCAGGCGTTTACCGCCGAATAGCAAATTTACCACCCCACGTGTTCCCATGATGGCAGTAAACATGGATGTCGCGATGCCGACGGACAAGGTAATAGCAAACCCCTTAATTGGCCCCGTTCCAAAACCAAACAGGATGACGGCTGCAATCAATGTGGTGATATTCGCATCCGCAATGGTTGAAAACGCCTTGCTATAACCGGCATGAATGGCAGCCTGGGGGCTGACGCCATTTCGTAACTCCTCGCGAATACGCTCAAAAATCAGCACATTGGCATCCACCGCCATACCTACCGTTAGCACAATACCGGCGATACCCGGCAATGTTAGTGTTGCCTGCATCATGGATAATACGGCAACAATAATAACCAGGTTAAATCCCAGCGCCAGGTTGGCAATCAAACCAAAACCTCGGTACCAGATGACCATAAAGGCCAGCACCAGAACAAAACCGATAACGACAGAGGCAAAACCCTGTTCGATATTATCCTGGCCAAGACTTGGGCCTACAGTGCGTTCTTCAATGATCTCGATGGGTGCTGCCAGCGCACCGGCACGCAACAATAGCGCCAGGTTATGTGCTTCACGCGTGCTGTCCAGGCCAGTAATCTGGAAACGCTTGGAAAGCTGTTCCTGGATACGTGCGATATTGATGACTTCTTCCACTGTGCGACGGGTCTTAACCTGCTTGCCGTCAACTTCGCGGGTTTCGGTCTTCTTTTCTATGAAGACGACCGCCATTAATTTCTTGACGTTTTCACCTGTGGCCTTACTGAAAATTTTGGCGCCTTTCCCGTCCAGGGTAAT
>JARRJY010000150.1:0-3891 GCA_037388705.1 Gammaproteobacteria bacterium | reverse complement strand
AATAGCACTTGTTGAGCAGGGCTTGAATGATTTCAACTATCAATTTATACCAGAAATCACTCTTAAAGGTTACATCTGCTCAACAGGACAAAACAGGAAGTACGTCACCGTACAACAATTAAGATGTGAGTTCAGACTTGATTAAGGAGTGGAACAATGTCTGTACAAAGCAGTACATCTGATTTAAATGTACTTTTAGATACTATTCGTAAGTCGCATTTTATCAGGAAACATTACGATTTTTACCAATGGCAGCAGGATTATGTCTGCAGGTTCATTCCTCATGACATTTTAATCGCCGCTTGGGGTAATTTTAAAACTGGCCAATTGCAGTTTGATATCTCATCCAGCATGCTGGATGTACGCGCGCATCAACTTTCTAAGGGGTGTGGTGAAGTTGCTCCATTGATGTCGAGTCTCTTCCGTAAATGGGAAGATAATAACGATCGCTGGTTCTTCAACGAAAGCTTCAATGATACAACCCTGAGCATCAACAGTACTCCTGACCAGAGAATTGTACAGGCTTTAGATAGCATGGGGTCAGTGCTGGTATATGGTTTCCGGGATAAACGTGGTGAAAACGATGTTCTCTACGCGTTCTTTAATTCCAGTACGCACCTGGAAACCCAGACACCAGTATTAAGCCTGATTATGCCGCATCTTGATGCTGCGTTACGCAGTGTTGAATGCCTGGTTGAGCCGACGAATAGCAACAACGTGGTGAAATTACCCAAGCTGGATATTATCAGTGGCCGGGAATCACAGGTGCTGAGCCTGGTGGTACAGGGAATGACCAATGTTGAAATTGCAGATACGCTATTTATAAGTCTGAATACGGTAAAAAACCACCTGAAAAACATTTTCAGGAAAATGGGCGTGTCCAGTCGGGCAGAAGCGGTTGCCAAGTACCTGGTTGAGTTTGCCCCTCAAACGCAGCAAAACATTATAAATTTTCATAGAAAAAAGGAAATGTCAGTGATGTCTGACACAAATTGACCTTATTGGGTCATGGTTGCTTGTAGTGATGTTTTGTATTCTGTAAGTAACTAGAAAATTAATGTAACTGGGGATGCGAAAATGAAAATATATAAAAGCTCAAAACATCTGTTAGCGATACTGGCAGGTATTTCAGTATTAGTGATAGCTAATACAGCGAGCGCTTCATATTTGTTTGAATTTGATAAGCTGTCAGCTAATGCCCCTGTTGATTACTCGGATCAATATTCCGTACTTCTGGAAGAGACAGCAACTGGCGTGTCATTTACAGTTAATAATGCTTATACATCCCCGGAATTATCTTCTATCACCGGTGTTTATTTCGAGTATGGCGATTCCAATGTTACCGTAAATTCTTTTACTGAATCAGATGGTATGGGTACTGATGTTGAATTCTACAGCCCTGGCAGCCCGGATCATCTACCTGGCGGTAACGGTTATTTTGATAACCCTGCTGATTATGGTGCACACACAAATGGCATTAGTGGGGGCATCGACTCATCAACAGAATACATCACGTTCCTGGCCACTTTAGGTACAGATTACCAGACCTTGCTCGATGCAATTTCTGCAGGAACATTCCGTATCGGTCTACACGTGCAAGGTATTTTACCTGATCAAGATGACTGGAGTGATGCCTATGTGAGTACTGTTCCAGTACCTGCTGCTGCATGGTTATTTGCTACAGCATTAATTGGTTTTGTTGCCACGTCAAGACGTCGCAAAAATCATGTCGTGTAATACTTTGTCTCAAATTTTATTAACGGAATAGAAAAACAATGAAGAAATTGAGAGCATATTTAGTAGTACTGGCATTATTAGGTATCACGCCAGTTAGTTATGCGACGGTGAATACTAATCTCGAAAGTGAGACTTTTTCGGGAGAAAGTAATAGCCAGGAGACTTCTATAGTACTGGCAGCCAATGCAGGAATTCAGGTTGGGATGGAAAGCCAGCTGGTTACTTCAGGCATACATGCAAGCAACTCTGATGACGCTGAATCAGTATCTATAGCAGGTATTGTTTTTGCTTTGGTTTTATTGGGAGCGGGTTCATTGGTTGGACGCAAGAAAAAAGTGAAAACTAATGATATGGTAGGAGTATTCGCTCGAATTAACTAAGTATAATTAAGGTGCAGTTCGTGTTATAAAAGGGGGGCGTTTGTCCCCCCTTTTTTATTCTAAATCTGGTGATATGTTATGGATTACAAAACTATAAAACGTGTAGTTCTGGGCTCTCTTTTCTTTTGTGTGTGTTCGATATTAAGCGCAGCTGATAGTGAGCAATATTTAATTCGTCAGGGTGACACACTTAGTATTTCCGTATGGGGCGACGAGACGTTGTCTCATGAACTACGGGTATTGCCTGATGGCAGTATTTCATTCCCGTTGGCAGGTCGAGTAAAAGTAGCCGGTAGTAATTTAAGTGATGTTGAGCAAATAATTACTCCTTTGACAGGTCCTATGACGGTTTTACAGGCATTAAGTACAGCCGGTGGTTTTAACCGTTTTGCTGATCAGGATGCCATTAAAATCCTGCGGAGAACGACGGAAGGATATAAAATTTTACCTGTAGATTATGATAATTTGTTACAAGGAAAAGATCTCAATACAAATTATGAGCTGTCGGCTGATGACACAATTCTGGTACCGTGAGAATGTGGTTGGAATCGAGAAATTATCTGAAATTTAGATGTCTCATATTATCAATTCTTCTGTTATCTACAGGTAAGGTATTGAGTGCTGAAGTCCAGCATGAATTAGTCATCCCGGCGACAATTCAATACGAATCAAACTCGGCATTTTTATCTGATAACGCTACTAGTGTATATAAAAAGATACTTACGCCCCATTTTATTTCATCAATCCGGGATGAGAGAAATCTATGGACAGCTGACTTTTCTTACCATATAGAACGTTCCTCTGATACCAACATCAGTGAAGATCGTAATGATCCCGCAGTTGAACTAGGCTGGGTCCACGAATTCGAAACAGGTAATTTGTCACTTAATTTGCGACATGAGGAGGGTTCTACACGAGAAACGGAGTTGAATGATACTGGATTCATTTCTGTTGATGGAACCAGGAAATCAAAGAGCGCCTCAATAAGCTGGTTAAAAAATCTGAGCGAAGTCTTTTCATTCGGGCTGAATGGAAGTGGGACGGAAACAACTTACCAGAATATTGACCTGATTGACTATACAACCAGGGCTTTGACCGCGCGTATGAATTATCGAACAACAGAAACATTATTAATATTTTTGGAAGCGGGGAAAACGAGATACGAATCAATTGATAACCAGGAACGTAGTGACTCAAAACAAATGAATATCGGTTCGCAACTGGATATAAGTGATAATACTGTAGCAATATTAAGTATTGGCGTATCAGAAACTGAAAATCTTGATGGTGAGGGAAGAGAAAACCAGGGTAGTTTTACACTGAACTTTGAGGAAGACAGAATAGAGTATTCCTTCACTCTCAGCAGAACAATATCTCCTAGTGGTCCCGGGGGATTCAGCAAGGCTGATCAGTTTATAGGTAACGCTGTGTATGCAGTTGATGAAATCAGCAATATTGGTTTTGAGCTTAATTATAGAAAGAACTTTGATATAGACGAAAATAAAACAAGGATAGTTTCTATTAATTATAATCACGAATTAGGTGAGCAATGGAATTTCACCATAACTGGTTCACGTAGTGAGGCTGAATCAAATATTAGTGATGTTATATCAAATGATATCTTATCTATTTCAATGAGTTATACAATTTAGTATTGGTAAAAAAGATAACCTATGGAAGCTGAATACGAATTAACGATACGTGACTATCTAGATATCCTGAGACGTCGGGCTATATTGATTATAACAGTGTTTGGGTTCATATTTGCTCTTGC
>JARRJY010000149.1:0-2566 GCA_037388705.1 Gammaproteobacteria bacterium | reverse complement strand
CTGGTGGCGTCAGGATTTCTGTACCGTGAAGGCGATGGCCCCGAAGGACAGTACACTAATACGCCAAACACCGCCGTATTTCTCAATAAGCATAGCCCAGCCTATATTGGTGGATTACCAGAGATGCTTAATGCACGTTTATTTGCATTCTGGAATGACCTGGGTGAAGCACTGAAGACGGGTCAACCGCAGAACGAATTAAAACACATTGGTAAACCTGTCTTTGAAGAGGTCTATGCCGACCAGGCCAAACTCGGGCAGTTTCTTGATGCCATGACAGGGCTTCAGGCCGCCAATTTTCAGCAGTTGGCAGACAAGTTTGATTTCAACCGATATAAGAGTGTAAGTGATATCGGCGGTGCATTAGCCCTGTTATCGCGAATTGTGGCTGGCAAGCATGCCCACCTAACACTTAATAGTTTTGATTTACCACCCGTAAGTCCTCATGCACAGCAACGCATAGATGATGCTGGTTTGACAGATCGCATTAAGGTAGTTACCGGTGACTTCTTTGTAGATGAATTACCAAAGGCAGATGTTATTACCATGGGTAATATCCTGCACGACTGGAACCTGGAGAAGAAAAAAATTCTGATCAAGAAAGCCTATGATGCCTTGCCAGAAGGTGGGGCTTTTATCGCCGTTGAAAACTTGATTGATGATGCCAGGCGGGAAAATTTGTTTGGCCTGCTGATGTCACTGAATATGCTTATTGAGTTTGGTGATGCTTTCGATTACACAATGGAGAATTTCATGGAATGGTGTGGTGAAGCAGGCTTTAGACGCTTTGAGGTTATTCCTTTGGCAGGTCCAACTAGCGCAGCAATTGCTTATAAGTAGCTTTTTACAATTTGAAAAATAATCGAAGGTGAATGGGTGCCGGTAGGGTGTCTGAGAGATAACATAAGCCGCCGGCACCTGTTGTAAAACCACTTATACGATACGTTCCAGGGATGAAACAATATTAGACAAGGAGTGCTGAAATGAATATATCTACACGTAATGATATAGCTGAAAAAACCACTGTACTAATAAGGTCCACTGTTACAGTTGTTCTGAGTTTCCTGGTGATTTTTTTGTTTCCCTTGTTGCTATTAATCAACCCTTTGTATAACTACCAGATTACAGGTTCAATTTCTTTAGATGCAATTATTTCCTGGGTGAATATGAGAGAAGCGCTAATTCTTACCATCCTGCTTGGCGCATTCATAATACCCATTGTTTGTATAGGTAAACGACAAAGCGGGAAAAGCAGTAAATTCGATGAATAAGATCTCAATAAGGTTTTGAGATTTTTATATCTTGTTAGTAGATTAGAGTCTAAAATACTTCATATACTCTTTGCTCTAAAGTTAGCTTAGTGCTTTCCAGTGCATATACTAATATAATATTCAGGCACAGAAGCAGCTTAGCCTTTATTTCAAAGGACTAAAGGGGGTATATGAAAGGGTCGTTATCCAGATGGCTAGGTTGCTTGCTAGTCATAACTGTCTACCTTCCATTAAATGCGAGCGCGGAATCTCATCAGGAGTTTATCCTGGGTGTGGTACCGCAATTTGAAGCCAGTCGTACCATCGATATCTGGCAGCCCATTATTGACCAGGTAAATCAACGTGCTCACGTGAAATTAGTAATCAAGCTTTCACCTAGTATTCCTGAGTTCGAGCGGCAATTTAGTGAAGGCTTGTTTTATTTTGCCTATATGAATCCGTATCACATGATTATTGCGAATGAGAAACAGGGCTATAAACCCATACTGCGGGATGTTGCAAGAAAATTGTATGGCATCATTGTTGTAAAAAAAGACAGCCCATTCAAGTCACCTAAAGACCTGGATGGTAAGAAAGTCGCGTTTCCCGCGCCCAACGCCCTGGGGGCATCACTTATACCCAGAGCAGAATTTCGCAAGAAGTATCATATTAATATCATAGAGAGTTACGTAAAGAGTCATAGCTCGGTATACCTCAATGTCGTACTTGGGTTAACCGATGCTGGTGGCGGCATTGAAAAAACACTTTCTCAGCAACCTGAAGCAATTAAAGATCAGTTACGGGTACTATATAAAACTCAGGGGGTGTCACCTCACCCCATAGTTGTTCATCCTCGAGTGTCGTTAGGTGTACAAGGGCGTGTTATAGATGCATTGCTTGATCTTGGGGCTAATGTGCTCGGACAGATACAGTTGTCCAAGGTGCCCATCAAGAAAATTGGAAAAGCATCATTAAAAGATTATGAAGATATTCGAAGATTGGGAATTGAAGAATTTTACGTTGAGTAGGTAATGATATGGGTATACGTATGAAATTATTTGTTCCCATGTTGCTTTTAATGATTGCCGTATCGTTAATACTCCATTTTTACTGGCTGCCTAATTACCTTGAGAATGAAAGAGAAAATTTTATTAAAAGAGAGAGTATCACTATTGAATTACTGAGCAACGCACTGATTCCCAGCCTGCTAACGAATGATATTTCACAAATTCATGCAACCTTAACCACGGTGCTTAAGAGTCCTAATCATTGGTATTCAATAAAAATTATAAATGCTGACAATATCAGGATTTACC
>JARRJY010000148.1:0-2572 GCA_037388705.1 Gammaproteobacteria bacterium | reverse complement strand
CTAATTCTTCATTGGTATAACGTTTATATTCTTCGGCATTTGCGGTGAAAGATAGCAACAAGAATAAAAATCCAATTTTTTTCATTGTTGTTTTTCCTTTTTTATTATTATTTCTGAACGTCCGCTTTGGGTCGGAAGCGGTCATTCAATCCGTTTTCTTGAAAAAGTAATATATTCCCGCAATCAACATAAGCGTGCCAAATATTGCTGCTGTCGATTGTCCAGATTGATACACTTGATTGCCTACTGATGAATCAGTCGTAAGCCAGTTTAAAAGGATCGCACCACCCCAAAGGATACCAATTGCACCGAATATTTTATTTCTCATTGTTATCTCCTTATTTTATTATTTTTTCCTTGAGATCATTACTAGCACCCAAGTGCCATACTTTAGTTTTCTCTAATACAAGGGGCACTGTCATGTACTATAACAATTACGCTCCTCAAAAGCTTACCCCATGGAATAAAGGAAAACTACTTCGACATAAACCGCCTCTACAATCGGACATTCAAAAAATATATTTATTCTTTAATCTAAAGGAATAAGCATATAACCATGGCTTTCATTATTAATGATTCCGGTACCAATAATGATCCCTGCATCGTTGATGCTTTTAGCGGTTTCCAGAACCCACCATTCATGATCTAATATCTGTGTGAGATCCTGCATACTGGTACCATCGTGAATGTATGCGAAATTGTTGCCGTTGGCGGCATAATAATCTCCCACGACAACATCAAAATTATTAATATCCGAAGCATTCGTAATACTGCCCAGGATACCCAGATCGCTCATCACTGAATCTTTGTAGATAAAGGCATGATATTGATAAGTAGCATCGTGCGAATGACCTGCAGAATGACCCGCTGCATTGATTGCCTTACCATAACTTCTATGATTATTAAATTGACCCGACAGTGTGCCTAACTCGTTAACGGTGACCCCATCAGAGATATAGGCTTTGTTGATGTTGTCTAAATTTATGTAGGTGCCTGTTACCAACCCATTATTGTTAATTTCCATGCTATCATTGTACGCACTCTCCCACGGCAGTTTGCCTGGAACAGGAATAAGTGTCAGGGTACCCGAGGTGTAGATGAAGGCCCTCATACCACTTCCTGCAGGCTTTATGGCACCTGTTATTTGCCCACTATCATTAATATCACTGGCATAGCCAAATTCAGATCCAAATTTACCCAGTAAAGTCCATTCAGAACCATCGTAATAAGCGATACTGGTATCATAAGATCCAATGACAGGCCTGTAGGTCGCAACAACCTCGCCATGTATATTAATACCTGAAGGCGTCACATAACCACTTCCGATAGTCCCAATATAGGTTTTGTTTGTACCATCAAAAAGATAGGCCTGGTTGTTACTTACCCCTGCGGCAATACCATTTTCATTGATATCACCTACAAAACCGAGACCAAGATCAATAATTTGGTATTTCACCGAGACATGGATAGTGCGTGTCACGCTTACCGCTGAATTCCCGCTGGAATCAGTTACATTGTAAGTTAATGTGTAAATACCCGGCGTCATCGTATCAACTGTACCGGTTACGCTAGCCGCCAGGCCTGTATCAAGATTATCCATGATAGACACACCAGGATCGGCAAAACTGGTATTCACCTTAACGGTAAGGTAATCATCGCCATTCAAGGTAATCACCGGGGCCGTGGTATCCACGACGTTTACCGTGCGCGTCACCGCAAGAGCATCATTGCCTGAGGAATCCGTCGCGTTGTAAGTGAGTGTATAATTTCCGAGCACGGTGGTATTGACTGTGCCCGTCACCGTGGATGTCAGGGCGCTATCGACGTTATCGGTTACACTGGCGCCCGGATCGCTAAATATGGCACCGGCTTCTACCGTCATAGGGTTATCCCCTATTAGCGTAATGATCGGTGCGATATTATCAACGACATATACCGTACGATCCGCCGTGGCCTCGTTACCCGCGGTATCCGTGACGCTGTAAGTGATGGTATAGGTGTCAACGGTACTGGTATCGACACTACCGGTGACGATAATGTTGGCAGTGATATCCCCATCCACGTTATCCGATGCCGTTGCCCCTGGATCAGTATACGCATCACCAACCACCAGGTTGGCTGGGTTATCGCCAGTGATTGCAATGACCGGGGCCTGGGTATCGGGATTGCTATCCTCCCCGCCACCACCACAACCACTGACAGAAAGCATCGCAACAAAAACAGTAACCAGCTTGTAATACATGACTCCGCCTTTTTTATTATAAGTATATCGACAGACAATCCGCTGTGGACTGCACATCTCAAAACAGTGGGGGGTATGTGATGTTTTTCTAACAGGATAAAAAACGAGCAATAAAGAAAATACTAGCAAATATCCATACGTATAAAAAGGTCCGTTTTCGCCATTTGAATGAACGTCAAGCCTCATCCAGGCGTGACGCCGCAACCTCCCATGACCCTGGTAGGCGTTATTGTTATGCCCGTAATCTGAATATTAACGGACATACTAAACTAATAATAAATAGACGTGCGCAATTTGTCAGTCCTAGTTAAACAAGTTGTTACCCATTTG
>JARRJY010000147.1:0-2579 GCA_037388705.1 Gammaproteobacteria bacterium | reverse complement strand
AAAGACTTTGACGAATGACTAACTTTGACGAAAAAGGTTATGCCTGCGGCGTGTTGAATTGTGGAAATGGCGTTTGTGTGCATCGGTTTATTGATAGGAAATGCCCACTATGTGGTAGCAAGTTGGTTGAAGTTGTAACAACTGGCGTAGTGTTTTGCACGAATGATCACATAAACGTCTGTGATTATGAAGAGGATAAACATAATAACCCCGATCAAGGGGATAGATAAGAATGAGTGACAACGAACTACAATCGATCTCATACCGCGTTAACCAGTGGCTTTATACGCACCCTGAAGCGACAAAGATCCCGCATCACATCGAGGCGTTACTACACGCCGAACAAAAACACATCGAGGCCGAACGCAACAAAGCGCACCAGGCCACACCGTACCAGGTAGAAACCAAAGACCAGATAGAAGAAATTCTAATACCATACGGTGAGCGCAAAGAGGCTGAATTGTTGCTGGCCGATTACATCGACGAGATCCCCGACCAGGATGATTTAAACATAAAGGGCATCGTTGAGAAAATGCGCCTATGCCGCCAGACCGGCACACTGGCCAAGACAATAGACGGCGATCACGTCCATGTATGGGATGAAAAGTGCAGTTGCTCGAAACTTTGTCCGCACGAATCACGCGACGAAACCCGCCGATTGATTAACAAGTACCAACCACATATCGAGGCATTTGTTAATGATAAACCTACGCACCGTGCTTTCTTTGGCGTTTTTAGCACTCAAAATTTTCAACCAGGCCAGCTTGCTATGGGAAAGGTTGAAATCATCAAACGCCTACAAAGTCATGTGCTGGGCAACCAGCCATACTGCAAAGTTTTCTTTGCGGACGGTCCAGCGTGTGAAATCAAAATTCAGAAGAAAAACTTAAAAATAAAAAAACCGCGTTATTTTGACCAGGTCGTGCCAGGTCAACCGATATCGACAACCGACGAAAAAATTTTCCCAAACATCAAAGGCGCGTTAGTGGTTCAGGAAGACCCACTAGGCGCACACGATGAATGGAACGTTCACTTAAACGTTATATTGCTAACTGAGGGCGCGTTTCACTACCGCGACGTGCGCGCCGCCTGGTTCGACGAGTACCAGTTATATTTTAATCCCATCGATAAAACTAACCTGATTGCAACGCTCAAAGAAACCATCAAATACAGCGCTCAGATTGTCGCGTCGAAATCCATCGAGAAAAGCAACCAGCGCAAAACCGCCGCGCCGCCTATGGTGTCATGGCCACACGAACGATGGCTTGAATGGTATCGCGCCAACAAAGGTTTTAGGCGGACCAGGTCATACGGTTGCTTGTACAAGATCAAGGACGAGGGCAGCAACACCGATCTAACCACGCTTGATTGGATTGGGGAGATAAAATTTCAGCAGGGCACCGGTTATTTGGTTAGCTTGATACAGGGCGATAACTCTGGACGGTCTTATCGTCGGGTGTCCGATATGTTTGAACAGCCAGTGAACGATAACTATAAGCAGGGGCCACCATGACCAACGAACCGGAAAATTATAACCTTTTACCATTGGATGAGAAGTTAAATTTGTTACGGCATAAGATTGTCGAGGCATCGTCTACGCCTATATTCAGGCGTGGACCGATCGCAATGGATTGTATCCATCTTGCCGTGCTGGTCCTGGTGGATCTACGCGACGAGAACGCCATGCTTAAACAACAATTGCAACAACTGGAGGGCCGCGACAATGGCACGGGACAAAAAGGCGAGTAACGCAAATCTTGGCACGATCGATTGTCCGACGTGCGGAGAAGTGGCTTACATTCGAAAATCGAAAAATGGTTTTTTATACTATCGATGCCCGTCCAATTGTGTGAAGGTTCCAGGGGCATCACAAAAATTGAATGATTATATTCTGGAGCATGGTACGTTATGGCAAGAGGGTAACCCGCCAGCACCGGCACCAGCTCCAGCACCGGCACCGGCACCAGCTCCAGCACCGGCACCAGCTCCAGCACCGGCACCGAAAGATAAAGAACCCGGTTATCTGGAGTTATTATTTGGCAACGATGAAGAGGGCAACGACGATGAGTGAGCAAAACAGCACGACAGAGCATCCCGACATAAAAGATTTTGAAACCAGGGCCGCGGGGGCATCCGGCGCACCGGTTCCGGAAATCCCGATTAATGTCAACGAAGGCCGCGATTGTAAACAGCTATTATTTACGGCGTTTGTAAGTTTGTTTCGCACCCTGGCACCGGCCTGGCAGGTCACCGATGCAGAATGCGAAGAACTGGCCGACACCTGGAACCGTGTAGCGATGAAATACATTAAAAAAACAAGATTTGATGAAGAGATCGATGCGGCTATTCAAACAACCGTCGTAGTAGCACCGCGTATTGCATTACCACGTTTCGCCATTGATAACGAACCAACCATGCAGGAGTCCCCCAACGATGACAACAACCAGCGGCCGTCTGTTTTTCGTCACGGGTAAAAGCCAAAGCGGAAAGAGCAACGAAGTTTTTAACCGTGTTGCCAATAAATCGCGCGTACTTGTATGGGACAGCAAAGAACAATTTTATGAACTACCAGGATTTAT
>JARRJY010000146.1:0-3619 GCA_037388705.1 Gammaproteobacteria bacterium | reverse complement strand
ACGTTTTTGCCTTTATCAAGGCTCATTAACAGGATAAGAGGAATATAGAACCATTTAGAATTAATCAGTCTTCTGAATAAAGGACTTTTTTTAATTAAGGATGAAAAAACAGGACCAATTTCTGCGCGCCTTCCGGTAGCAATTTTTCCCGGTCGGCAATATTCTGTATGTGCCCTGATAAACTCCCTGTGTGGCACACAGTCACCATCAATGAAAATAAGTAAATCATTTTTTGATTGTGTTATCGCGCGATTCAGTGCACGGTTTTTTCTGAACCCGTTATCTTCCTGCGTGAGGTGAATAAGGCTTGGCCAGTTTTGCTTCGCATTATCAACAAAATTTTTCATTACCGGATCCTGGCCGTCTTCTGAAACAATAATCTCGGAAGGAGGAACGGTTTGCATGGATAGTGCATCCAGGATGCAGGCGAGGTTCTCTGTATCTTTATAGACTGAAATAATAAGAGTTGAAGGTACAGGCTGGGTGTCCGGATTCATAAGATTTTTATAAAGACGCCTTTAATTCTTTTAAGACCTGTTCGGGTATGACCTGTTTCATACACTGGTTATCCTGGCAAGCAGCTAAACGTGGAGTATGGTAGCACGGACTACAATCCAGGTGTGCTGACAGGATAGTAACCTGGTTATTTTTTGTTGAATAGGGACCGGTGCGTTTGAAATTGGTCGGGCCAATAATCGCGTAAACAGGGGTATTTACTGCTGCTGCAAGATGAGATGGGCCAGTATCGGTAGTGATCATCGCGTTAGCGCCCTGGATAACACCAATAAGATCAGGAAAGTTGGTCTGACCTATCAGAGATATTATTCCAGCTGGCGCGGGTAAAAGTGATTCCAGTTGTTCACGCTCTCCCTTTCCACCGATGATGACCCCGTGGATGTTATTCTCAGAAAGTAGCTGGTTTAGTTTTTTCCAGTGTTCGACTGGCCAGGCACGATGATTGATGGTTGATCGTTTACCAGAGTGACTGTTCGCCGGCACCAGGACAATATAATTATCAGGTAAAGAGAACTTTGATTTTATTTCCTCAGCCGGTGTTCCCAGTAAACTGGGTTCTGCATACTGGATATCTTCATTGTTGAGGAATGACTTATAGATAAGATGAAGATTCTCAACTGCATGGGTTTCAGCTGGTTCGGTAAAATGCCGGTAGGGCATGCCGATCTTTTGTTTGCCACGTATTAAGCGAATCGTATTATTGAAAAAGTTGCCCAGCTCCAGGTTCACAACCAGGTCGTAAGGCTTTTGAAAGGAATGTTTGATTACCTGCCATTTTGCAGGATTGAATAATAGAGGCGTGTTACGGCTTTTTAGCTCGAACAGCTGATCAATACGTGGGTCGCTGACAAACAACTGCCCGATCCCGGACTTGGCAACCCAGTCAATAATGACATCATCACCATAATGGTGGCGTAATGCTTCAATAATACTTGAAGCACAAACGGTATCTCCAAGTGCCCCTGCACGTATGACCAGCACACGGGTTGGTTCGTGCTTATTTGCCTGTGACATGATAAATTTGCATATTCTTTAATGAGTCAGATTCATCTATTTTAACGAATATGGTTAACTGAATGAAAGTTCTTGAGCTTTGTTTATCTCATGGTGTGGGTGGCCTGGAATTATATGCCGCGAAGGTTGTCAAGCATTACCAGTCAGATAACCATGTCCAGTGTTATGCGGTCACCAGGAAAGACAGCTTTCTCGATAAACGCCTGATGAATGATGGAATTAGCACACATCATTTGCGTGTGCTTGGGCGAAATCTTCCTGTCCTCGCAGCAAGAAAGCTGGCAAGCATGATGGAAACCTGGCAGATAGACGTGTTGCACATGCATTGGGGCAAGGATCTGTTACTGGCTGCCCTGGCAAAACGTTTTTGTCGGCGGAATATACGACTGGTTTATACGCGGCAAATGGCCATCAGCCGCGACAAGCATGATGCTTATCATCGGTTCGTATACCGGTACGTGGATTGCTATATCACGATTACCCGGTTGTTACAGGAACAGGCAAGGAAAAATCTTCCTCTTTCTCCAGAAAACATTGAACTGCTTTATTACGGGGTTCCCGCAGCAGATGTAACGGCTGATACAAGCTGTGCAGGATTTAATCGAGATGCAAAGATACGTCCCGAAGCCTTCAAGGTGGGTTTATTTGGTCGAATTGAGGAGGGTAAAGGCCAACACCTGTTACTGGAAGCTATACGGCAACTCTCTTCTAAGGGATATGATATCCAGGGCCTGTTAATTGGCCATGCTATGGATAAAGCTTACCTGGATAACTTGCTGACAAAAGCAGATGAAAATGGTTTAACAAACAATTTCCGGTATTTTGGTTTTCATCCACAACCGACATCAATTATGGGTTGTTTTGATGTCGTGGTATTGGCTTCAAATGCCGAGACTTTCGGCCTGGTACTTGCCGAGGCAATGCGCGCAGGTACGGCAGTAATCGGAACCAATGCGGGCGGGGTTCCGGAAATTATCGATCATGGAGAAACCGGCTATTTGTTTGCGGAACCAATGCGGGCGGGGTCCTGGAAATTATCGATCATGGAGAAACCGGTTATTTGTTTACACCAGGGAGTAGCATTGAGTTGGCTGGTTATTTAAGCAGGCTCATAGATAGCCCGGAGCTTCTTAAGCAAATATCCCTGGCGGGTAAACAAAAAGCAGATATGCTATTTTCAGAGGAACAGCACTTTACCCGGCTGGCCCAGCTACTGAAGGGGTAATACCTATTGTGACTGCTTTATCGAGCTGTTTGCCAGAATAGGCCATGCTTTTTCACAGCCACCCGGGAACACCTGGCGTAATTTATCCTGGTCATCATCCGGCAAGTCTTTCTTCCAGTTTTTCCCGCTTTTTCTGACAAGTTTTAAACCTTCATTCAGATCGGATTTACTTATTTCAAGGTATTTAGAGACCGTATTAGCAAACTGGGATTGTCTGTCCATCATATCTTCATAATGAACGACAAGAAGTTTTTCAGGATTTAAAGCGGATAATTGTTTATCCAGGTTTATTAGTGATGTTTTGACGACAGGCGCGTGTTGGTGTAATCCGCCATCAATATTCTGGCGTGAATAACTGCTGGCTATCGGATTACGATATAGTCCGATAAAATAGATATCAGCATAGGGTGAAACGATATCGATCATTTCCTGTAAATTCCACTGCCTGTCCTGGTTACGATAATTACCCGCAGGAAAAGAGTTGTCTTCAATTATGATCCGAACCTGGTTATTTTTAAGTGCTTTTTGTTGTTCCTTCCGGAAAAAATAACGCGCATACCAGTTTGCCCACTTTTTCAGTAACCATGATGGGTTTTCATAGCACCATAAAACATTGAAAACCCGTTTAAGTCTTCGTTTATTTGTTATGACTTCACCATGGGTTTTCTGAATTTGTTGTGAAGTTTCAAGCGATTTTTTAAGTACCGGGTTAAGACCGTGGTGACCTACACCTTCAACTCCAGCCACGAAGTAATATTTTAATTTTGGACTAAACTGCATGAAGCATTATTTTTTATTTATAACAGATGTAAAATAATCAATAGTATCTTTCAAACCTTCTTCCAGTTTGATTATTGGTTCCCA
>JARRJY010000145.1:0-3795 GCA_037388705.1 Gammaproteobacteria bacterium | reverse complement strand
CCTTCATGTGGGGCATCATACCGATATTTCTTTACCCCGATGAAATCACTTACCAGGTTTTTATTGCTTTTGTAATTGGAGGCATGGCCGCAGGCGCGGTATCCACGTTATCTTATCGCCTGGTTACTATCACCATTTTCCTTACCGTATCCCTGGTGCCTCTCATCCTTAGATTTTTAAGCGAAGTGGATTTCATTCACGAAGCAATGGGTTTTATGGCGCTGATATTTTTTGTTCTGCTCATAGTAAGTGCCCGGCGTATAAATCAATACACCAGGCAAAATATCGTTCTGTTACTGGAGAGTGATCAACGAGAAAGCGAGCTAAAAACTAATGTTGATGCCTTACAGTCTTTTCACGCTATTACTGCCAATGCAGAACTGGGTTTTGATGACAAGATACGTGAATTGCTGGTACTGGGACGGGAAACGTTCAAGCTCGATATCGCGATCATCAGCCACATACAGGATGATGCTTATATCGTTAAATATATTTACGGACCGGAAGGAATTCCGGAAGCAGGCACCTGGTTTGAGTTCAGTGAAACCTATTGTGTTCATACCTACCTGAGTAATGGACCCACAGGATTTCACCATGTTTCAGAATCTGAAATAGCCACTCATCCCTGTTACCAGTCGTTTAAACTTGAATCCTATCTTGGCTCACCCATTTTCGTAAACCATGAGCGTTATGGCACCCTGAATTTCTCCAGTCCAACACCAAGAGATAAGCCTTTCTCTGAAAGAGATTATGTATTAATCCAGTTGTTTGCCCAGTGGATCGGCAACGAGATGGCGCGTACTACCTCCGAGTTGCAACTCAGCCAGTTTAAAACCACGCTGGATAAAATACGTGACTGTGTATTCATGTTTGATCCGGACAGCCTGCGATTTTTCTACGTCAACCAGGGGGCTATTGAACAGGTAGGATACTCCTACAAGGAACTGCTAAACATGACACCTGTAGATATCAAGCCGGAGTTTACTTATGAACAGTTTTCCAAAATGATTGAACCCCTGATATCAGGCGAAAAATCATCGATCGTTTTTGAAACCGTGCATCAACATAAAAATGGTAACCGCGTACCTGTAGATATCTTCCTGCAATACATTGAACCGGACAATGAATCACCTCGCTTTGTCTCCCTGGTACGGGATATCACCGAACGAAAACGTGTTGAAAATATGAAAAGTGATTTTGTTTCTACAGTGAGTCATGAATTACGCACCCCGTTAACATCCATCCATGGCTCTATTGCACTAATCACCGGCGGAGCGGTGGGTGAATTGCCTAAGGCTGTCATGGAAATGTTACGCATTGCCTATAAAAATACGGAACGACTTTTGGTACTGATCAACGACATCCTTGATCTACAAAAAATTGAATCAGGAATCTTGCAGTTTAATTTCAGGTACATTGACCTTTTCACCTTCCTTGAACAGGCCATCAAGGCAAACGAAGGTTTTGCCAGTGAGAATAAAGTTAACCTGAACCTGGTATGTAAACATAAGGATATTATTGTCTTCGCAGACCAGGCACGCCTGATGCAGGTAATGAACAACCTCATATCCAACGCCGCCAAGTATTCTCCTGATAATGGCATTATTGATGTGGACTGCAGTTATGCACACAATGCTGCCCGGGTTTCCGTCACCGACTATGGTGAAGGTATTCCCGAGGAGTTTCAGAAAAACCTGTTTGAAAAATTTACCCAGGCAGATAGTTCTGACAGTAAAAAGCTGGGCGGCAGCGGGTTAGGTCTGTCCATTGCCAAAAGTATCATCGATAAACACGGCGGGAATATTGGCTTTGAAGGTACAGAAGGTAAAGGCACTACCTTTTACTTCGAGTTACCCATATCCCCTGCTAAACACTGAACAAAAAAACACCACATTCTATACCCCTATATAAATTAATTTTTTGTATGCCCTTGATAAATTTTATCACCCTAGTATATTAGTAAACTATTAATTGCTAATTTAATATCAGGAGGTACTCGTTATGGCAAATGGTTTAATTAACAACTTTCCTCATGATGGCGTGGTTACTGTTAACCGAGTTATTCTCAAGCCTGAATACACCCTGGATGACCTGCAGGAACGCGTCGCTTTCCTGTGTGAAAACGTAAAGACATACCATTCCACCACGGGGTTTGTGGGTGGATTTGTCTGTCTCAACAGTGGTAATGTCTCCAATGAAGGTTCTACCATTGGCCAGGCTGTGGAAAGTGATCTGAAAGGTAAGGAAGCGCTGATTATCACCTTCTGGAACACTTTTGAAGATCATGAAGAATCTCATAAGTCGGAAACCTTCCAACCATTGTTCAAGCAAGTTCTGGAAGTGTGTGAAAACGGCAACGAGGAAATTGCCTATGAAATGCTGTGGTCTGGCGCGGCCTATTCACCTGAACAAGCAAAAGCGGCACAGCAGGCAAAAGAACAGGCTGCCTAGACAGCAAGTACGATTAACCCCACTGAAAAGCCCGGTACCTACCGGGCTTTTTTTATATCTGCAACATTCGGTGCCAGCGCCAAGGAAGCCTGCCTGTATATCAAATCATCCGTGCCAAACAAACTGGAAGATATTGCGATAAATGTAGTTTTGCTTGATTTTTATACAAATAATCCCCAGTATTTATAAAGATATGGAATAAATAGTCGATACATAACGACATACTCATACTAATAATAATTTTTAGTGTTAACAGGGTCTTTTAGAATGTAAAAGGCCAAAAATTTAATGAACTGCCGTCCAGATAATAATACCTAACATATTAAAAGGCAGCTCTGAAGTTAATTTGAGCCCCTGTGAGGTAAAGAGTCATGAAGTTTAAAATTATAGTATTTTCAGCATTCGGTATGCTGTTGCTGGGCACACATGCCTATGCAGCCGATGCCGCAAAAGCAGATATTCAATGGGCCGGTTGTGGTATCACCAAGAAAGCCTTTATGGCAGAACTGGCAAAAGCCTACACCAAGAAAACTGGCGTCACCATCAAGCTTAGTGGCGGTGGTGCAACAAAAGGCATTCGTAAAGCAGCAGCAGGCGACATCGATATTGGTGGCGCCTGTCGCGTTTCCCTGGAAAACCACCCGCTAGAACGTAATGCTCATCAAACCCCGGTTGCCTGGGATGCACTGGTGGCAATTACTAGCCAGGACAACCCGGTTGACAACATCAGCCTGGAAAACCTGAAGAAAATTTACCTGGGTCAGATCACCAACTGGAAACAACTGGGTGGAAAAAATGCCCCGATTGAACTGTATGTGCGTCGCGGCAAAATGTCAGGTGTTGGCCGCACCTTGCGTGAGCTGGTATTCAATAACTTTGACCAGGAATTTAAAGCCACGTACGTGGTGAAATCATCCGGCCCGGTTGAGAAAGGCATTATCAAAAATATTAACGGTATTGGTGTCAGCGGTATCAGTAGCGCCAAGCGCCGTAAAGTTGGTGATAAAGGTCTCAAGCTGTTAAAGATCAATGGCAAGGCACCAACTTATGAGAACATCAAGTCTGGCCAGTACGTCCTGTATCGTCCACTTTACCTGGTTACCAAGCGTGGTGAAAAAGATCCGAAAATACGTGCTTTCATACGTTTTGCCGTAAGTCGTGAGGGGCAGGATATTATCCGTAAACAGGGTACTGTTCCTTATACAGAGGCTATGGCCCTGGTAATGAAACAGCTGGATCAATACGATGCTGCGATTAAGAAAGGCGCTTATCGGACTGCAGTTTCCACCTCGCGCTAAGTAATCTTCTAAATAAATCAAAAAGCGTATCAATTGATACGCTTTT
>JARRJY010000144.1:843-3477 GCA_037388705.1 Gammaproteobacteria bacterium | reverse complement strand
ACCCAGGTCTTTAAACAGGCCCACAAGGTCTTGGCACATAGCCTGGTAGTCCATGGGTTCGCCATGCGGTGACTGCCCGTGATTGCGCAGGTCGGGAACCAGCACCGGATGATTCTCGCTGAGTTGGCGTGCAATGCTGTGCCAGTTGCTGCTTGAACCCAGCAGGCCATGAAGTAACACAATGGGCGTGCCGCCCGTATCTGGGCAGGGGTAAACCCGATGGTGCAGTGGGATGTGATTCATTTGTTTACTATGGGAATGTTTCATTGACCTTGCTTAGACGCAAATATACAGAAAAAACTGGTTCAAGTACTCAAGGGGTCAGGCCACTCATGTGCATGATCCAGGCCACCCTCTCGACCTTCGGTCTCACCTTGTTCATGCATTCGCGGTATAAGGCCGTCCTTAGCCAAATGCCCTTTAAAATGATATCAAAGTGCGGGCCTGTGATATGATCCGATGCCGGTTTATTCAAATTAGAGGGAGTAGGTAATGAAGTATTTAAACGTGATGCTAGCTGGTGCTTTGCTGCTGACTGTGGCACAAGCTTTTGCGGCGGATGTCAAAACCATCGAGGCCGTTTATAAAGAACGTGCTCAACTGGCAGGCAAGCAGGTGACAGTTACCGGTACTGTTGTGAAGGTGAACAATGGCATCATGAAGCGTAACTTCCTGCATATTCAGGATGGTACAGGCAAGGAAGGCACAAATGATCTGACCATCACTAGCAATCAAACAGCCAGCAAGGGACAGAAAGTAACGATTACCGGTACCGTGGTTCTGGATACGGATTTTGGTATGGGTTATGCCTATCCGCTGTTGGTAGAAAAGTCCTCCATCCAGGTCAAGTAGCCTTACATCTTTGCCTGTAGACAAGTACGTGAACCCTGTTATTAGCAGGGTTCTTCTTTATTAAACAGGAATTACCCGGATATAGAACGAGACAAACTGACTATGGCCGCTTTACCACCTTGCCCTGAATGCCAATCTGAATATACATATGAAGACGGAGCGCTGTATATCTGTCCTGAATGCGGACACGAATGGACTCAACTGGACGATACCGCTGATGAAGATGCCCTGTTGGTAAAGGATGCTTTTGGTAACCTGCTAAAAGATGGTGACAGCGTTACGGTGATCAAGGACCTGAAAGTGAAAGGGTCGTCCTCGTCGGTCAAGGTGGGTACAAAGGTAAAAAATATTCGACTGGTGGAAGGCGATCATAATATTGATTGCAAAATTGATGGCATTGGCGCAATGAAGTTGAAGTCAGAGTTTGTAAAGAAGGCATAACTCCGAAAGTCTATTATTATGGCCTCCAGCAACCTCAAGGTTCAGAAACGGGGGGCAGACCCCGGTTTTCTTAACGGCATATAAATGATGCATTGGCAGAATCCCCGAGGTGCAATAAAAGGGGGTTGTGGGAGTTAAATTTAACCGCTGGTCACTAACTATTCCCTCCGTGCCAATTTCACGCATCCCCATTCCACAAAGACCTTATGGTTTTTCAGATATCTTATTGTTTTAATTCACAAATAATAATTCTTTCCGGGTTCTCCTGGTTAAAGATTATCTTTGTTGGGCCGATTAATTGTCTTGATAGTAATTACATCGTTTAGAACGAAAAAGGAATTGTAATTAGTTCCTTAATGCCCAGGCAGTAAGAGTTCGAACTACGTTGAACAATCTACCTGATGACTTTCCAAATTTTTCCCGAGTGAGGAGTTTATGAAAAAGCGTCCATTGCAATTGACCAACTTTGTGTTGAGTATCGTGGTGTTGTTGTTCGCTCACCAGGCATTTGCCGCAGAGGCTAAAAAAGAATTTCCGGGTCGGGATTTGTACCCTGAAGTGAAATTTATAGAACTGAAAGACTTCTACCAAAAGCTTAAGCGCAAAGAAGTTACTGTGGTAGACGTTCGTTCTAAGTATGAATATGAAACCCTGCGGGTTGCTGGTGCGCTTAATATACCCCTGGCGTCAAGCGATTTTGTGTCAGAAATGACTAAACTTCGTGAGTCAGACAGTAAGCCCAGTGTGGTTTACTGTAACGGTAAGACTTGTATGAAGTCATATAAAGCAGCGCGTAAATGTGATAACAAAAATATAGAGAACGTGGTTGCCTATGATGCGGGTATCATGGACTTCGCCAAATCCTTTCCTAAGGATTCGCTTCTGTTAGGTAAGACACTTAATGATCCGAAGAAACTGATTAGTAAGGACAACTTCAAAAAGCACCTCCTGTCACCCGACAAGTTTGGTGAGCGCCTTGCAAATACCTCTGACATCGTATTGGATGTGCGCGATCGTTTTCAGCGGGAAGGTATATCAATCTTCGTTGGTCGTGAGCATCGTGTCCCAATTGACAACACCAGGAGACTGGATCGTTACATAAATAAAGCTCTTAAGGAAAATAAAGCGTTGCTGATCTACGATGCAGCCGGCAAGCAGGTGCGCTGGTTGCAATACTACCTGGAAGATAAAGGGATCAATTCCTATTATTTTATGGCGGGTGGTATCAATGCTTATTACAAAGATATGTCTGCCGAATTAAAATAATTTGTAATTAGCATCACGCTAAAAAACTGAAAGTCACGTTTTAAAAGAGCAACTACCATTCGCGTAGTTGCTCTT
>JARRJY010000144.1:0-756 GCA_037388705.1 Gammaproteobacteria bacterium | reverse complement strand
TCGCGTTTAATTATTGATTCATTTGGTAATGGATAGCATTAGTGTGGTGAGAATCCTTTAAGATGATATAAGCCTTAATTACTTCGACAATAACGAAGGATTTGGCCTTTAAACGGCTTTGTGAGGTAGTCGGTGTTTTCAGGTTTGCTTTGGCTATGTGAATATCCAAGGCTAATCATTTTTTTACTGAAGCGGGCATATTGATTTCGGCCGGGATCAACAATAATGACTTCGCATTGTGCCTGTGTGTGCTGATCAATAAAGTAGGAAAGCAAATCAATGTGGTCTCTTTCGTATAAAATATCGCTTCCAATAATAACATCAAATTTCCCGAGTCCACTGTCCCCATCAGCCCAGTCGGCACAGATAAAGGGGATCTCCTTTCCTTCGTTTAACAGGATATTCCTGGCAAGGAATGTTTCAACTTCAGGGTGATAGTCCGTGGCTGTGATATCGGCGTTGCGGCCATTGAGCATTAAACTGGATAATGCCATGCCACAACCGACTTCCAGAATGCGCTTACCTTTTATTTCATAATCGAGCATGAAGTGGGCAAGCACCTGGCTGGAATCCCAGACACCACCAAAGATCGGCCAGTTACTTGAGGTTATACCGAGGGCTTCTGCAATGCCATTGTTGTCAGAATATTGTTGTCTATCGCGTAGAGTACGCAGATGAATGTCGGTGTCACCAAGCTCGATGGTTTGGTAGCGAAAACGTAACGAAGCCATAAATTACCTGTTGTTATGGGTTTAA
>JARRJY010000143.1:0-2639 GCA_037388705.1 Gammaproteobacteria bacterium | reverse complement strand
GTTCACCAACATGGTAGGCATGTGTACCCGCAGAATCAACCTCCACCTGCTCATGTAGACCAGCTTCCCTGAGTTTATGGGCAAACACACCTTCAGCCGTAGGCGAACGGCATATGTTGCCCATGCAAACAAAGAGGACTTTGATTTTTGCCATGCAAAATAACCATTAGTATTGCTGAAAAAATCAAGTATACCATCATAATTTGGTTTTTTGCTTTGCAATAAACCAATAATAGATCAACTACCTAAGTATTAGTTTAGGAGTAAACCTGGGGAAATTACCAAAATGCGTCAGACAAAAGCCAGGTAAGAATTATTGATTACAAATATAATTTATTACACCGACACTACCAGGTGAGATGCAGTATTAAAGATCCGTATTTAACAAACCCCTAATTATACTTACACGGTAAGATGGCGCTGTATAAGCTCCTCGCTAAGGTCCTGCATTGCACCATTCGCGACTGTCCTTCCCTTATCCATGATGTAGAACTGTTTACCAACCCGGCGTGCAAATGGCAGTTTCTGTTCGACCAGTAAAACCGTGATATTTTCTTCATGGTTGAGCTGTAAAATCACGTCACCAATCTGGTGAACAATATTGGGCTGAATACCTTCACAGGGCTCATCCAGTATTAATACCTTTGGGTCCAGTGTCAGCGCTCGTCCAATGGCCAGTTGTTGCTGCTGCCCACCTGACAAATCGCCACCACGACGGCGCAACATATCCTTAAGGACAGGAAATAATTCGAAAACCCGATCAGGTATTTTCCTGATATTATCCCGACGTGCTCCCAACCCGGTTAACAAGTTTTCTTCAACCGTCAATTGTCCGAAAATTTCCCTGCCCTGCGGCACATAACCAATACCCAATCTTGCGCGTAGCTCTGCAGGTTTGCCAACCAGGTTTTGGCCCTCAAATATTATACGTCCTGATTTTATGGGGATTAATCCCATTAACGACTTTAGTAACGTGGTTTTTCCCATACCGTTACGCCCCATCAGGCAGGTACAGGTACCCTCTGCTATCTCGAGATCTACATCCCACAAGGTGTGACTCTCTCCATAAAACTGATTTAGCTGTTGAATACTTAACATCGCTGATTTCATCCAGTTCTATTCACCAAGGTACACTTCAATCACTTTTGGGTCATTCTGTACTTCATCCATACTGCCTTCTGCCAGCACGCTACCCTCATGTAACACGGTAACCGTACTCGCGATAGAACGGACAAAATCCATATCGTGTTCAACTACAACAACCGAATGATCACCCGCGAGTTTAAGCAAGAGCTCTGCGGTACGATCCATTTCCTGGTGAGTCATCCCGGCAACAGGTTCATCCACAAGCAACAAGCGAGGATTTTGCATTAACAGCATGCCGATCTCTAACCACTGCTTCTGTCCATGTGAGAGCAACACTGCCAGGTTATTTTGTTGATCGGTCAGGCCAATGGTCTCCAGAACCTCTGCAATCTTATCGCGTTGCTCACCCGTTAGTTGAGCAAACAACGTCGGCCATACATTTTTATTGGTATGCATGGCCAGTTCCAGGTTTTCAAATACGCTATGTGCCGGAAAGATTGTTGGTTTCTGGAATTTTCGACCAATACCAAATGTGGCGATTTCAGTTTCATTATGCTGAGTACAATCCACAGTCTGTCCAAAGAAGACAGTTCCTTCGTCTGGTCGTGTCTTTCCGGTAATCACATCCATCATGGTCGTTTTTCCCGCACCGTTTGGTCCGATAATACAACGTAGTTCACCATCATTGATGTAAAGGGTCAGCTCATTCAACGCCTTGAAGCCATCAAAACTCACTGTCACATTTTCCAGGTATAAAATTGGCCCATGCGTAACATCAATATTACCGGGAATTACAGGGCGATGCCCCTGGAATGGCAACCTGCCTTCTGCGACAAAATCAAACACCCGATCACGACGCATAACTTCCCGGAATTGATCCAGGGTCTTCATGCAGTATCCTCCGCCTTATTGCTATTCGTACCGGGAGACTTTTTATCAATTCGTTTTTGCTTTAATTGATCAAACAACCCCACCAGTCCTTTGGGAAGGAAAATCGTTACAACGATAAATAGCGCACCCAGGGCAAATAACCAGATTTCCGGTAACACTGCTGTAAAATAGGATTTGGCATAGTTCACCATGACGGCACCCGCCACCGCCCCATACAAGGTGGCACGTCCTCCTACTGCCACCCAAACGACAAGTTCTATCGAGTTCAGCGGTGAAAACTCACCCGGATTGATAATACCGACCTGGGGTACATACAGGGCACCAGCTATGCCGGCCAGTATGGCGGAAAATACAAAAATCCAGAGTTTGTAACTTTCTACCCGATAACCACAAAAACGAGCACGATCTTCTGCATCACGAACAGCAACAACCACCCGACCCAGTTTTGACTTGACGATGTATCGCCCACCCAGGTAAGCCAGCATCAGCACCAGAATCGTTGTTAGAAATAACCCAACACGTGTGCCATCTTCCTGCAGGCTATAACCCAGGATATCCTTGAAATCGGTTAGACCATTATTTCCACCAAAACCCATTTCGTTACGGAAAAATGCCAGCATCAAAGCGTATGTCAGTGCCTGAGTAATTATTGAACGGTAAAC
>JARRJY010000142.1:0-2660 GCA_037388705.1 Gammaproteobacteria bacterium | reverse complement strand
TGTCTTACGTCCAGTTTGGTGCCTGGGCCGGTACCGGTATCCTGAACTCTGCACAGATGGCTGGTGCGGCACTGGCATATCAGCCAGATGGTATCGAAACCCTGAAGGTAGCCGAGATCTTCAACATTACTCGCGTACTGGTTCTGCCTATCATCGTATTGTGGCTGGCCGTGTGGTATGTGAAGCGTGAAGAAGAAGCGACTCACCAGGTAAATGTGGGTACGGTTATCTTTGAGAAGTTCCCACTC
This sequence comes from Gammaproteobacteria bacterium, assembly GCA_037388705.1. GTDB lineage: Bacteria > Pseudomonadota > Gammaproteobacteria > UBA6429 > Thiohalophilaceae > JARRJY01. The sequence continues at coordinate 2,412 of JARRJY010000142.1, read as the reverse complement.
TTCGTACTTGGTTTCATTCTGATGTTCGCCCTGTCAACCACAGGTATCTTTGCTCCTGCTAACCACTACAAGGGCAAGTACTTCGACAACAACATCGCGGAATCCAAGTTGATTACGGCTGAGGAAGTGGCAACCTTACAGGCAAATGCCGACAAGGTGCAGCGCATAGACCAGAAAGAAGCACTGGCGCGTCTCATGGAAGGACGTAAGGTAGCTAGCATTGATGATGATGCTACCCTGCGAGGCCTGGCCAACTCCAAGGTTATGGGCAAAGACGCGGGCCATGTCCTGAAGAAGGCTCACAAGGCATCTCGACACACTGCCAAGAAGGTTAAAGCCTTCCGTCAGTGGATTACCTGGTTATTTGCCTTCGGTCTGGTTGGACTGGGTATGCAGATTACCGTGGCTTCCATGAAACAGGCTGGCGGTCAACCGGCAATCATTGGCGGCGTCGTTGGCGCCACCAAGGCAATCCTGTCATTGATTGTTGTCATGATGCTGATCAGCGAAACTGTTTAAGGAAAGGAGATAATTATGCAACCTAAATTTGATCGCGGATCTGCACTCTCCATTTTTGGAAGTGACCGCAAGGAAGACTTGATGGCTCTGGTCTGTGCACTCGTTATTGCGTTTGGAGTGTATGTGGCTTACTAAAGTCTGTAGTTAAGTAACTGTCCGGTGTCCGCTTTTTTGTAAAAGAAAGCGGACACCGGCGTTTTTAAGGTAAGAAAATGTTTGCAGTCAACCGAGTTTTACTGGCCAGTCATGGCACTGATGGAGCAAAAGCCGCAGAGAAAGCCGCACTGGAAATTTGTAAGGAAGGTACCCATCTCCATCACCTGGTAGTTGTTCCTACCTTCTGGCAGGGTACAACAGGCGACGACTGGCTCCAGAACGGATCAGTCCGAAACAATTTCCGCCGTTACCTTGAAGATGAATTAGGTAAGGAAGTAGATGAGAATCTTTTGCGGGTGGGTAAGGCCGCTGAGGAAAAGGGTATTAAGTTAACCAATGACATGGTTGTAGGTGAACCGGATGAGTGTTTGCTGGAGGCCAGTCAGCAGGAAGATTTTGACCTGATCATCGTGGGTAATATAAGACCAAAAGGCGTGAAGGGATTGCGTTCCAGGATGCTTAAAGACAAGATGATACAGAAACTAAAGACTCCGCTGTTAATTGTACCGTACCCCGATGAATGAAATAGCAACCCCTGTAGTTACCGAGGATGATGCAGCCTGGGCATCAATTGCTACACCTCTCTCTGTATCTGAATTAAAGGTGTTTTGTGCTGATGTCGAACGTTTATTCCGAATAAATCCTATGTTGGAATTCGATCGTTGGGAATCAACCGGTGATAATCGTTATCTATTCTCGGGTAAAAATATTAGCCAGGAAACGCCATTTGATTTCGAATTTGAGTTAACGGTATGTGAACTCGATGATGGTTACCGGTTTGATTATGATCGGGGAATTAAGTCATCAACCATTCTTAAAATAGAAAAAGATCCAAACGGTTCAAAGTTAACAATCACTGATCGCTACGACCGCATCCCTAAAAATGAGCAGGAAGCTCATTTGCATGAGGTGGATAAAAGCATTGTCATTTGGGCGCAGTATTTACAGAAGTTTTTGGTGATGTGGAATCGCTGGTCAAAATATCGCCTATGGCGCTGGTATATGAAACGTGTATGGGAGCCAATGAAGCCCAATGCCCGCCGTATTACCTATATGCTACTTTGGATTACGGTTGTAGAGATTGCGCTAATTTTATTAGCTGCAGGCATTTTTTATGTTGAGTTTGACAGGGTGTAATTCGTAAAACTATCAAGTTATAACCAATTGGCTTCAAAATGGGTTACGAAAGTGACCTGTCTCCTGGCTATGGTAAAAATAAAAGCCTGATATACAGTTTGATCAGGCATTTATGGGAGGGTTATTTGCTTGTGGAGGCATCTGAAAATAGTAACCCTGGTCACGAAGTGAGTTAATCACCTGATTGATATCTGCCTGTGCCAACTTTCGTTCTGGACTTAGTTCCAGAGTCATTATTAGTTCCATGTTACCCATCATTTTTAGCAGGGCTTCAGGCACCCTTGAAAAGTCATCCTGCTTTTCAATGAAAAGATAGTGATCGTCTTTTTTATGACCTTTGTAAATTGCGCAGTACATAATTTATTACTATTTATGTCAGATTTTGTCAGGACGTATATTATCAATCCGAATATATTAGCCCCAAATTTATCATGCAATATTACGGGGACTGATATAAAAATGGATAACCTGTACAAAAACCAAGCCCTAGACTATACGTATGTTAGATATAGTCAACAATTGAGGTGGGAGATCATGTCAGTAGCAATGACTATGCAGGACTACCTGGACCGTTGGGGTGTTGAATACGATATTGTGCCG
>JARRJY010000141.1:0-2689 GCA_037388705.1 Gammaproteobacteria bacterium | reverse complement strand
TATACTTGCTAAAGTGCATATACGCCTCTTACATGGGATAATAACTCTACAGTCCCTGCATCCAAATTTGCGCGTATTCCAACTGACTGGATGCGCTGCTTTCCTGAAGTTATGGAAATAGTTTTATCTGTTTCGAGATAAGCTTCGTCAGGTCGTATGAGTACCTCTGCGGTATTGATAGTTAAATCTGGTTTACCTGTGGTTTTATCAAGTCTGTAAATATTAACTTTACCCTGCAAAATAATTTCATCGATATCTTTTTTTGTTGTTCCTTTATCTGCAGAAATAGACCAATGTTTTTTTCCTGAATGATAAAGAATTAATTCGGGTGATTTGAAATCACTATGATCATCGAAAGGATAGTGTGCCATATAGTCTGCTTTAAGTTCGTGCCTAAGTATGCCTTTCTTATCAAGATTATAAGTGGAAAGATTTTCCATAAAAGTGTCTGGAATGGATTTATTGATGGTAATAAGTTGTTGTTGCTTGGGTGCTTCTCGTGAGAGCAGCCAGATACTGAGCCCAGCAACTATGGCAACCGTTAAAGGCGTAAACCATTTTGGTAACATAATGTGTTATAAAAACCGAGTTTATTAATCAAGATAATGTTGTAGTTCGGCATTTAAGGTCCCGCGCGCTTCCATGATGAGTTCGCAAACATCGCGTGCGGCACCCTGTCCTCCACCATTTGGCGTTTGCCAATGGGCATGTTGCTTAACCAGTTGATGTGCGTCTGCAACAGCAACCGCGAGTCCTACACGTGTTAATATTGGTAAATCAACAACATCATCGCCAACATAGGCTACTTCTTTGGTTGTTAACCCCAACTTTTTTACAAGTTCTTCAAAGGCCGGAAGTTTTTCCTGTTTACCCTGGTAGATATGCTGTATGCCTAGGTTATTCATGCGGTGTTCTACTACATTTGAAGTGCGGCCCGTAATGATACCTATTTCCACGCCACTCTTTTGCAGCATTTTCATTCCATGACCGTCGCGTGAATTGAATGCTTTGTATTCCTGACCATCATCCCCATAAAATAATGCGCCATTAGTCAGCACGCCATCTACATCAAAAATGACTAATTTGATATGGGAAGCTTTTTCAAGAATATCTTGCATAATGGTTCCAAAAAAGGTTGTGAACTTAACTAAACAACGCCAGCTCTTAACAGGTCATGCATGTTCATAGCGCCAACAGGTTTTCTATTTTCATCGACAATTATAAGAGAATTAATCTTGAATTCTTCCATCATGCGTAATATTTCAGCAGCAAGTTGTCGAGACTGTGCAACTTTACAGTTTTTTGTCATGACGTCAGCGATATTGGTTTCGTGCACATTGACTTCACCATGATCAAGTACACGTCTGAGGTCACCATCGGTAAAAATACCTGCCATTTTTCCATTTTCATCAACAATGGCTGTCATTCCAAGCCCTTTCTTGGTCATTTCAAGCAGGGCTTCGCTTAAGCTTGCCTTTATCGAGACTATAGGAATGGTGTCGCCGGTATGCATGATATCTTCTATGTGCAAAAGCAGTCGGCGGCCCAATGCTCCACCGGGATGTGAAAACGCAAAATCATCCGCGGTAAATCCTCGTTTTTCCAGTAAGGAAACAGCTAATGCATCGCCCATGACTAACGCGGCGGTAGTACTGGAAGTCGGTGCCAAACCCAGAGGGCATGCCTCTTTTTCGACGCTGACGTCAAGATGGGCATTGGCTGCGCGTGCCAGGGTTGACCCGGGATTACCAGTTAACGCAATTAACGGTACAGCCAAACGCTTGATTAACGGGAGTATGGTGAGAATTTCTGAAGTTTCCCCCGAATTGGATAGTGCTAATACCACATCATCGCGGGTAATCATGCCCATATCACCGTGGCTTGCTTCACCAGGGTGTACAAAAAATGCAGGACTCCCGGTGCTGGCGAGGGTGGCTGCGATTTTATCGCCAATGTGGCCAGATTTACCCATGCCCAGAACAACGATACGACCCCTGCAGTCATACATATATTCACAGGCGTGAATAAAATCACTGCCAATTCTATCCAGAAGGTCAGAGACGGCTTTTGCCTCGTTCTCGATGACTGCCCTGGCCAGTTCTTTTATATTGATATCGTTCATAGCATGCAGTTTGTCAGTATTAGCCTGCGGTTAACATTCGTGTTCAATTGTTTCTAACGTTTAATGAATCTGGATTATAAAGTGGATATTCCGATCCAGGTCATGTATGCCGTAAAGCCTGCCAGTAACAGGCCTCCTTCATAGCGAGTAATGCTGCCAGGCCCCCTGAAGCCATACGCTACAATAAATAAGACAATAGTAAATGCTAACACGACCGGGTAGTCGCGATAGAATACTACAGGTTCTAGCTTGCTTGGCCGGATCAATCCGGGTAGAGCCATTACCGCCAGCAGATTAAACATGTTGGAGCCAATGATGTTACCGATGGCCATGTCATGTTCCTTTTTCAGGGCGCTCATCACGGAAGCGGCCAGTTCCGGTAAGCTAGTGCCAACCGCGATAATGGTTAGACCTATGACCAGGTCGCTAATTCCCAGGTACTGGGCGATTTCAACAGCACCCCAAACCAGGATTCGTGAACTCAAAATCAGGAGGACCAATCCAACCAGTGTCCAGATAACAGCATGCAGCATGCTTAATCCGGTTGGAATCTCAATTTCAAATTCG
>JARRJY010000140.1:0-2726 GCA_037388705.1 Gammaproteobacteria bacterium | reverse complement strand
ATGGGTGCCGAAGCACCCATTTTTCAACACTCAATCAGCAATTAAGGTTTAACGTACAGGTAACCTTTTTGCTGCAGGTCAGCAACCTGGGCTACACCTGAAGGGATGATTTCAGCATTTTCATTGATTTTGTTTTTGCTGATTTTCTTACCACGGATAGTGTTGGCGCAAATTTGGAACTTAACACCACGGTTTGCTAAAGCAGCAATAGTGTCGTTAAAGTTGTAAACTTTGCCAGTTTTTTTGTTTTTCTTACCCATAGCGCCATCAACCAACGCAAAAGCACCTGAGCTGTGAGTAACAACAATTACTTCGATGTTCTTGTCGCCAAGTGCATTCAGGTGGTTTTTAACATTGCGCAAAGCACCAGTAGCAGTGTGGATGTTGTTAATGTGGTAGACAACTTTTTGCTTGTTGTAACCATTTTTGGCAGTGCCAGCTTGAGCAGTGAAACTCAGGCCAATTAGAGTGGCGGCTAATAATAAAGCTTTTGTAAAGTTAAACTTCATGTTTTTCTCCTCCTGGTGTCCAGGTTTTTTAATAGTAATGTATATACCCAGTAAACTGAGCAATTTCTGTTCCAACTTCCTTATTTTTACTACTTCCCTTTACTATTCAATATCTTAATTAATAACATAATATTAGAATATTGAATAATAACTTTTCAATTAGACTGCATTATGCAAATCTAATTACTGCAAAGAGTGTAATTTACAATACCTCTTCCTGTTCTTCGTAGCGACGTAGCTTGCGCCACAGCGTCGTTTTATCAATTCCGAGTACCTGGGCTGCCTTGGTCTTTTTACCTTTAAAGCACTTCAGTACATGACTGATATATTCCTGTTCCAGTTCAGTAAGTGAAACAAACTCATCATTTGAAAAACTCACCGGCATATCTTCACTTTCAGCTTTTGTTAACTTGTTCGACGAGTCCCAATGTAACACCGGGTTTTCGGATAAGATAATTGAACGTTCGATAGTATTGCTCAGCTCACGAATATTACCCTGCCAGTTGGCTTCACACAGGCGCTGTAATGAACCACTATCAAACCCCTGGATTTTGCGATTATATTTTTCCGCATATTCCTGAATAAAGGCATCGACCAGCGCAGGGATATCTTCGCGCCGCTCCGACAATGATGGGACATGAATATTTACCACGTTGAGCCGATGATAAAAATCATGGCGTAGTTCACCCTGCTCAACCATTTGTTCAAGGTTCTTGTTGCTTGCGGCAATGATGCGAATATCAACTGGAATCGAGGCCGTTCCACCAACACGCGTGATTGAATTTTCTTCGATAGCACGCATTAATTTCATTTGCATGGTATCGGAGATGTTACAGATTTCATCGAGGAATAATGTACCACCGCTGGCCTGTTCCATAAGTCCAGACTTTCTTTGCGTTGCCCCGGTAAAGGATCCCTTTTCATGTCCAAACAGTTCACTTTCCAGTAGAGTTGTACTTAAAGCCCCACAATCAACGGCAACAAATGGTGCGTCTTTCCGTGGACTATAATCATGCAATGCCCGGGCAACCAGTTCTTTACCAGTACCGGATTCACCGGTAATAATTGCACTGCAGCTAACCTCTGCCACTTTTTCAATGGTATTGAAGAGCTGTTTCATAACAGGTGTATCGCCTACCATGCCAAAACGGTTACGTTTCTGACCAATGCGGCGTTTTAACAGGCGATTTTCATTGCGCAAACGCACTGACTTCATGGTGCGTTCCAGCAACAACTTTAACTCAGCAAAATCAAAAGGTTTCTTGATAAAGTCATTGGCACCACGCTTCATGGCTTCCACGGCATTTTCCACCGAGGAATAACCTGTCATCACAAGGATGGGGATTTCCTGGTCGACTTGCCTGAGTTCCGATAAAAGTTCAAACCCTGTCATGCCAGGCATACGTAAATCAGTAATGACAACATCAGCACCATCACTGGAAAACCTGGTTAAACAATCTTTAGCATTCTGAAAGACCTGACAATTAAAATTTGCATTATCGCAATTTCTTTTCATGACACGACATGTCACCATATCATCATCAACAAACAGAATGCGTACAGGTTGTTGATTTTTATTATCCGACATTTGCCGCCTCCATCACCTCTTTTTCAATATCTTCACGAGGTTTTTTTCTTTTATCTTCCAGTGGTAACGTGATTAAAACAGATACACCAGCATTCTTGGTATTATCAATTTGGATCGTACCACCATGTTTTTTAATAATGCCGTAACTCACCGAGAGGCCAAGCCCGGTACCTTCCCCTTCCGGCTTAGTAGTGAAAAACGGATCAAATATCTTTGAAGCGTCGCTGACATCGATACCAGCTCCCTGGTCAAGCACTTCAATGACCACATCATTGTTGGTTGCTTCAGCCTGAACAAACAAGTCAGCACCTGGTGGCGAAGCCTGAATGGCATTTAATAAAATATTTACCATGACCTGCTGCAACAGTTTTTCGTCACCTTGCATATACAAAGGTGCACTTATCTCGGTATGTAGCTTTATCTCGGCTGTATCAATCCGGTGATGAAGAAGCTGCAGTGTGTCTTCCAGCGTGGCTGCCATATCGAATTTTTCATAACTTGGTTCACTCTCACGGGCAAAGTTCAGAATTCCCTGGACGATACGGGCACATCGTTGTCCTTCTTTTTTCATTACCTCGAGATCCGCCTTTAACTCCTGATCCTTGTTATCCAACGAGCTTCCTACCAGG
>JARRJY010000139.1:0-2755 GCA_037388705.1 Gammaproteobacteria bacterium | reverse complement strand
CAAAATTTTTTACAAAACATTCAGCCCAAGGCAAGATGTGGTTTGCGTGTCAATCCACAATTATCCTTGATCAAAGATGCACGTTATGATCCGTGTCGCCGCTACTCCAAGCTCGGTGTGCCTTTGTTACAATTGGAGATGGTGTTGAATGAGATGCCCCAACAACTCGACGGAATTACGGGTTTGCTGGTGCACAATAATTGTGATGCAACTGATTTGAAAGGTTTGATAAATACCGTTCAGCATCTTGAGAAACATCTTCAACCACTATTAGAGAAACTGGACTGGATCAACCTGGGTGGTGGTTACCTCTTTAATGAAGCGGATGATGAGAATAGTTTGCAAGACTTGATCCGATCGATAGAAGAACGCTATCAGTTACAAACGTTATTCGAACCTGGTTCAGCAATTAGTCGTAAGGCAGGTTATTTTATTGCTACGGTTCTGGATATGTTTATCAGTGAGGGACGCCATATTGTTGTATTGGATACTACAATCAACCATATGCCAGAAGTTTTTGAATACCAGTTCGAGCCAGATATCATTGGTGATACTGAAAGTGGAACGTATAAGTACCTTTTGGCTGGTTCTACCTGTTTGGCAGGCGACATTTTCGGTGAATATGCATTTAACAAGGAATTAAAAATTGGATCGCGGATAATTTTCGAAAATGCTGGCGCCTATACGATGGTAAAAGCCAGTATGTTTAACGGGATAAATTTGCCAAATATCTACATGCTTACGCAAGACGCAAATCTGAAAATGGTAAAGCAATTCAACTATCGCGACTATTTGAACCAATGTGGAGCAGAGTAATATGTATATTTACGAAGAGGAAATAGAGATTCCAGTATCTCAAGGTCACGAGCATTTAATTGATCACTTGCGCCTCTCTGTAAATGAACGCCTGGATGGAAAATTATTACCTGTACGTTTTACAATTACCGAGACGAACCGAGATAGGTATAAGTGCGAACTCGGTGTAATTGCTGATATTCTGGATGAGAGTATTAAGCACACATGCTCTATTTTTGATTTCCAGAAGCGAACCAGTACGAATAATACTGAATTTAATGCTGTGCTGATTATTCCAACCGGAATTGGTTCCAGTATCGGCGGACATGCTGGCGATGCCAATCCTGTCGCGCAGTTGATGGCTTCGGTATGTGATACACTGGTTACGCATCCTAATGTGGTTAACGCAGCGGATATTAACGAACTTCCCGATAATGGTTTGTACGTGGAAGGAAGTATCATTTCGCGTTTATTGATGGGAAAAGTCGGTTTACAGCCAGTGCGAGCCAACCGTGTGTTGACCATCGTCAATGAACATCCCGATAGGTATTTTACTGATGCGGTCATCAATAGCGTTAGTGCAGCCCGGGCATCTTTTGGTATGGACTGTCCAGAAGTCATTGAGCTTAGCCCTCCAGTCATTCTGGAATCTCTATATGCAACATCGGGTCGTGCTGTAGGGCGTGTAACTCAACTTGATAAACTAATCGAAATTCTTGACTATTATCAGGGCAGCTATGATGCTGTGGCGTTTTCAACGCAAATTGAAATGCCCTTTAGTTATCATACTGACTATTACCAGATGCATGGTGAAATGATTAATCCCTGGGGCGGTGTGGAAGCGATATTTACCCATAGCATCTCCAGCCTTTATGATTTGCCGACCGCACATGCCCCGCTGGACTCAACACGGGAAATCGCAAACCTTGAACTAGGTGTTACCGATACTCGTATGGCAGCTGAGGTAATTTCTGCCGCTTATTTCTTGTGTGTGCTTAAAGGACTACAGCGTGCGCCAAAAATCATTAAAGATATTCGTTTTAATGTCCCGCCCGGGGTATTAACGGCTGCTGATGTTTCCTGTCTTGTTATACCGGATGGTTGCGTAGGTCTGCCAACTCTGGCGGCATTAGAGCAGGGGATCCCCGTTATTGCTGTTCGTGAAAATAAAAACATCATGAAAAATAATCTTGATGATCTACCGTGGCAAAGCGGCCAATTACATATAGTAGAAAATTACTGGGAAGCCGCTGGTGTAATGACAGCGCTAAAAGGAGGTATTTTACCCACTGCAGTGCGACGACCCTTGGTTGAAACAAAATTTACGCGAAAAAGAAATGATTAAAAGTTGAAGAGGGTAAATATGCCGGGCAGAAAATGGTTTGTTTTAACCTGGATTGTTGGTGTTTTTCATCACTTCAGTGAAGTCCGCTACCATTTATATCCTTATTCATGTGACCCCGGAAGAGATTTCGATTAAAGATGACGAGACTCGCTGGATTTAGTGTGATCCTTTATAATGTAAGTATCGAAAATTCACAGCGTTTGCCCTGATTGTATTGTAGTCAATAACGAGATTGCCATGAAAAAACGTTTATTATCCCTTCTCGCTCTAATCGGCCTGCTAATGACACTTTCTGCCTGTTTCGGTCCCACGACACCACAGGATGTAAGCCGCACCTTCTGGGAAGCGGTGATTAGCGATAACGCAAAGGATGCCGTGAAATATTCGACACTAACTGAGATCAAGTATTACGATCATTTCGCAATAAGCTGGAAGGGCTTTCAGCCTTCATTTGGTAAAGTGATTATTGATAAACAGGATGCCAGCATTGTGACAGAAATGGCCAATCCTGCTAACTCAGGCCTGGAGCCTCGACACTTCACCACTTACCTGGTCATGCGCGAGGGAAAATGGGTCGTGGATTATGATCGGACCAACACGGCGATCCACGGCGGC
>JARRJY010000138.1:0-2785 GCA_037388705.1 Gammaproteobacteria bacterium | reverse complement strand
GATAAATTACAATTCAGATGAAGTAAATAAAGTAAAAGGACAGCCAACCGCTAAAATTGAGAGCCTGTTAGGGTATATTGATGAAGATGAAATTATTCATCGAGATAATCTTGTTCTGGTGTGAATAAGTTGAATGTCTGCTAACGGCCAAAAGCAGACTTACATTTTAAGTTCGTATAACTTCATAGATACCTGGATAGTGTGGTATATCATCAGGTAAGTTTTTTGCCACATCCATAAGTTCTGGATTGCTGATCGCAGCCTGAAATGCATCTGCGGATTCCCACTCAGCAATATTTATAAAGTGAAATTTTGCATCCGGATTTAATGCCTTATGTAACTTTGTAGATATATATCCTGGTTGTTTGCGAAAGTATTCGGCAAATGCTTCCCACATTTCTAAAGCTTCATTTTCTCGTCCTTCTGGCACCTCAACTGGATTTATTACAGTAATATTTTCCATTGTTTCACTCCTTTGAAAATTAATGTCTGAATGTCCGCTTTGGGTCGTTTCCGGCCGTTCAATCATTAAATTTAGCACATTACCTGGTCAATTTGCGCACTGAGTGTCCGCTGTCGGCCAAAAGCGGTCATTCAATAAATCTTATTTTTTCTCTACTGCTGTAAAATAGGTGGTAAGAAGCATAGTGTCGCCACTTATCTTATCCATAACTTTTGCATCAATTCTATATTTACCTAGTGGCTCGTGTGACTCAATAGCAAGCCTCATGTAATCCACACTCAAACCAAGCATCTTATTTTCTGGTCTGGGTTTACCAGACCATACTTCCATAACGGGAAGTTTTGAATATATTTTCCCACTTGGTTGATATACTGTCATCTGCATACGCAAATCACAGTTACCATTTTTATCAATGGCACACCCGCTAAAAACAACAACAGCAGTTAGTAATTTGTTTCTTTGAATAGTAGTTGTAGTTGGAAAATAAACGGTTTCTGAAGGTGTACCCCAGTTTTTGAACATTTCATCTTCTTTATCAGTGATAATGAGTTGAGCACCAAAGTCACCAATAGACTTCATATGATCTTTGTCAGGTATCCTGTTTCCTTGTTTATCTACCCAGCCTTTACTTTTAGATTGCTTACCTTCTGCTTGTTTTATACACTCTTTCAGAAATTCCGTTTCTTTATTGTCCTTGTCTAATGCTTTAAGTTTTGATTTGGCAAATTTAGCAACTCGCTCATGCTGACGACAATTTGACTTAAATGACCATTTCGCAGCCCCAACAGTCATTATTTCCCTGGCACCTGATTTTGGTAACTCTACTGAGGCGAATTTATAAATATTTTCTAAATATTTTGTTTCTCCTGTAGCAGAAAAACTTGCCCACCATACATCAAGCTTTGCTGGGTTGGCCTTGGAGTCATCATTAATAAATTTAGATAAGTCTGTTTTACCACTCAATATCTCTTTAGCTCTGCCACTAAATGCACTATCTATAATTTGCCAATTATGTTTCTGCGAAATTCTTGCAATCAATACAGATATAAGAATATCTGAACCATTGCCATTTTTAGTTAATTCTTTCTTGAATTTATCAGCACTTTTCTGAAGATTATTGAAAGCATCTTTATTTGGCTCTAAATAGAAATATGTCATTTTATAGCTAAAATCCTGAATACTTTCTGCATATGCGGATAGTGGAAAAAGACTAGATAGAGCTATTAATAAGATTAGTTTTTTCATAATTAGTTATTATTTTTGTTGTTTTGTGAATGTCCGCTTTGGGTCGTTTCCGGCCGTTCAATCTTAAAATTTAGCACATTACCTGGTCAATTTGTGCCCTGAGTGTCTACTGTCGGCCAAAAGCGGTCATTCAGCATTTGTATTATGTTGAAATATATTCAAACCATGATTCCATGCTATCAGAATCATATGCTCTTATGAGCTTTGACAGTTCATCATCACATTTTTCGAGTATTTCAGTTCCTAAACTTGGTTTAATTACCCACAACCAGGCTGAATACTCGTCAGTAGATGGAGGTTCGTTATTTGGGCACCATTCAATTGTATTTTCATTTACACCAATAATATTTGGAAATAAGCATCCGACAGCAGAAACTCTTGTATCTATATCGTCAAAATTTTCTACTTCTTCAAAGGGCACTTCAGTATTCATGGCATTTTATACTAGATATATTTCCATCGATTGTTTGTTTATGTCTGTTATCGGCCATAAGCAGTCATTCAATCTAACTTGATTGTAAGGTTAGCGCTTGCCTTGTACGGACTACATAAAAATACGGAAATAATACGGGAGCTCCGTATGCAAATAGACCTAATGCGCCTGTTGAATCTTTAGATTCTGGAACTATAAGCAAACTTATAAGAGAGAATATACTTAGAACCGCAATTGTAGCGCTTATATGCATTGGGATACTTATTAGACGTTTATGCAAAAGAGTTCTCTTGTAAAATAATCGAGCTATTATCTCTATCCATAACGCAATTAAGCCTAATAAAGAAGAAATAATAATAGCTATAAATACTAATGCTATTAATATAGTACCTGAATTCAATTTATCATTAATAAGTATAAATAATAAGACCGCGCCGCCCCAAAAAGAGAATATTGATGCTGGAAGCAAAATGAAGATTGTCTCTAATATTAATGCCTTATTATTCATTTTAATTTTAGCCTAATTTTTACCCTGGATGTCCGCTGTCGGCCAAAAGCGGCCATTCAAACGTTACATATAAGAAGCTTGAGCAGTATCCACCAGGTTCCTAATTGAGTGCCTTATTCGGTATTAATATCTTCTT
>JARRJY010000137.1:0-2804 GCA_037388705.1 Gammaproteobacteria bacterium | reverse complement strand
CTTCTGGGCTGCAAACTCCATACCCGGTACCCAGTATAGTTTACTGAGCATGTCTAAGTACCAGGAAAAGGGTGTAAATGAATTCCTGAATTACATTGGCCTGTCACTTGCAATCACAGTATTTGTGGCATTGTGGTTTTCATTATGGGCGGCAACGATACTTGCCAATCTATATCAGCGCCTGGCCAATCAGAAAAGCGAAATCGAGCATCAATCTCGACATGACCCTCTCACATCATTACCAAACAGGAAAACAATTGGTGAGATTATCGAATCATCAATACTGAGCAACAACGATGACAATGAAAATCTTCTACTTTGTTTGATTGATATAAATGGTTTGAAAGATGTCAATGACACCCTGGGCCATGAATACGGGGATAGATTACTGGTAAATGTCAGTGAACGTCTCAAAGAAGTGTTACGTACTTCTGACAGAGTCGGCCGATTTGGTGGTGACAAGTTCGCTGCAATTCTTACTCACAGTAAAAATACAGCCATAGAAGAACTCTGCAACAGGATACTGTCCACATTCGACCGTTCCTTCCAGGTTGAAGGCCATGATCTTTACCTGGGTTCTACCCTCGGTATTGCCAGCTACCCGGAACATGCCGAAGATAGCCAAACCCTTATCCAGAAATCTGAAATTGCCTTACACACCGCCAAGGATTCATCCAAGGATTTCTATATTTACGACACCAGCCTCGATCAAGGTAACAGCAGGCGGTTAAATTTGGCTAATGATTTACGACAGGCAATACGTGAAGGCAAACTGGAATTGTATTATCAACCACAACTGGACTTACGAACTGGAAATATCGCCAGTGTTGAAGCATTAGCCCGCTGGAATCATCCTGAATACGGATTTATACCCCCAGATACTTTTATTCATATCGCTGAGCGTACCGGACTAATAAAACAATTTACTGAATGGGCGTTAGCAACAGCCGTTAAACAATGCGCAGATTGGCGAAAATCTTTTAACTCTTTATCAGTGTCAATCAATTTATCAGCGCGCAACCTCCATGACGAAACACTGGTAAAACAGATTTCCAGACTGATTCGCCACTGGAAAATCATCCCGGAACAGATTTGTCTGGAAATTACGGAAACTGCCATGATGGCCGATCCGGAGCATGCCATGTTGCTACTCGAAGATCTGGATCGTCTTGGTCTGAGAATCTCCATTGACGATTTTGGCACCGGTTATTCTTCATTAAGCTATTTGAAAAAATTGCCGGTTGATGAAATAAAAATTGATAAATCGTTTGTCATGAACATGGGCAATAGTGAAAATGATTCATCGATTATCCGGGCTACTGTTGGACTTGCGCACGATCTTGGATTATCTGTAGTGGCCGAAGGCGTTGAAGACCAGAACTCTCTGGATCAACTAAAACAGATGGGCTGTCAGGTTGCCCAGGGTTACCATATATTCAAGCCTGCACCGGCAGAACAGGTAAGAAAATTCATCGAAACATTCAACTCAACCGCTAGCGAATCAGCCAGCGAATCCAACCAGGGAGAATTCCCTTCCGGGAATTACGATCCAGACCAGAGTTTTAAACCAGCCTGATTCATAGCCGGCTGCCAAAACTGTCTGCCTCACTTACAAAATCACGGGAAGTTTTTCATCCAGCAGTATTTCTTCAGCTGACACATTAAACCGATATGCCAGAGCCTCAACACCAGCTTGCCGAGCTTTTTTTAAAGTTTCAGCATAAACCTTATCGATATGAACAGCTGGTCTGACCTCCTTACAATCATTTCTTTGTACACAAAAGAAAATGACCGCCCTGCCACCATTATCAATAACCCCCATAAGTTCTCTGAGATGCTTGGCAGCTCGATTTGACACTGCATCAGGAAAATATGCTACTGCTTCCTGTACGAGGGTAACGTTTTTTATTTCCACGTAACAGGGTGGCGTGTTATAGCTTGAACCTGCTTCAAGCAACAAATCGATACGACTGTTTTCTTTACCATACCTCCTTTCACTGTAAATATTTTGATATCCACGAAGTTCAGAAATATTCCCGGATGCAATGGCCTCACGCACCAGTTTATTACTCTGCATAGTATTAATACCGCAGGGTACACCGGGAGCGACTTCTACCAGCTCCCAGGTTAAAGGATATTTACGCTTTGGATTATCAGAATGACTTAACCACACCCGGCTACCCGGCTCGCTGCACCCGCTCATTGCGCCAGTATTCGCTGTATGAGCTGTAACGACCGCTCCATTATTCAGTTCAATATCTGCTAAAAACCGTTTATAGCGCCGGATTAGCCTGCCCTCAATTAATGGTTTTTTAAACTTCAAAATCAGGCATTTATTTGGTCATTGATAACAACAGTTCATTGAGCTTTTTAACAAAACTCGCAGGATCATCCAGTTGCCCCCCTTCAGCAAGTAAGGCCTGACCGAATAACACCTGGGTTAAGTCCGAAAACTGATCACTGTCGGTTTCATCCTTCAGCTTCAATACAAGAGGGTGTTCGGGATTTATTTCCAGCACGGGTTTACTCCCGGGGACAGCCTGTCCTGCCGCCTTAAGAATACGTTCGAGGTTTGCGCTCATATCATGCTCCCCCGTTACCAGGCAGGCTGGAGAGTTGGTTAATCGATAGGTAACCCGGATATCGCTTACTAATTCACCCAGCGTTTCTTTCATCTGTGCAATAACTTCTTCAAACGCCTTGCCAGTTTCCTGTTTGGCAGTTTTTTCTTTTTCATCTTCAAGATCACCGAGATCCAGTTCGCCCTGAGTAACCGATTTCAGGGTCTTCCCTTCGAATTCCGG
>JARRJY010000136.1:0-2833 GCA_037388705.1 Gammaproteobacteria bacterium | reverse complement strand
AGCTATTCCATGCGCGGTATTGGCACAGAAAACATCCATTTCCTGAAACTGACGGACGACTGCAGTTCCATAATACGTGATCGAGGCTCCAATTCTGGGTAATACAGCATCATAGTAACTGAGTTGCTTTTGGCGAAAATACAGATCAGGAGTTCCTCTCTCCAGATCAATCGCAAACTTCAGGGTATCCAGAACCTTGACATCAATCCCCCGATCTATTGCTGCCTCTTTTAAACGTCGAGTGCTGTATGCTTTGAGTGAACGTGAAAGAATTGCGAGTTTCATGGTTGTTATTTCCTGGGAAGGATTCTGCCCGGTTTAAATGATCCCACCATGTTTTGTTTGGTAATTTTGCGTGTACGTTAAGCGTGAGACTTCACGCTGTAAACCTGTATTTTTCATTAGATTGTGATTTCGGCAAAAAACATGGGTTACTAGTCATTCTAGCATTTCCTGAAATATCTCACCCGGATTATCGGTTTGTAGCGGGATCAGCAAGTAGTAATCTGACGGGCACTGTCAGATCAGGTCGAGACGCTTGCAGGTTATTCGACCAGATTCCCATCCCGGTAGTGTTCCTGCATGAGTTTGTCCCCGTTTTCATTCCAGGTAATCCACGGCCCCTCCCGCTTACTGTTTTTATAACCGCCGGATTCTTTTTTCTGGCCATTTTCATGATACCGGGTGGCAACGCCATCGCCATCCTTGAAATCCCCTTCCTGCATGAGTTCACCGCCCTCGTACCAGCCCGCTAATTTTCCGTTCCATAGGTTATCCCTGAAGTTTGCCTCCAGCTTTTTTGATCCATTTTCATACCAGGCTGTGAATGTGCCATTCAGCTTGCCGGAGCGATAATGGCTTTCGACTTTCTTTTGTCCATTCTCATACCAGTCGGTCCATACACCTTCTTCCTCACCCTGTCTGTAGTTGCCCGCCACTGATTTTTTTCCGTTTTCGAACCACGTGGTTACAGGACCATCAAGCTGGTTGTTAAGAAACGTACCTGCAAATTTGCTGTTGCCATTGATATGCCATGACAGGGATTTGCCATTGCCTTCGTCATTGCTGAAATGACTTTCTTCTTTCTTCTGGCCGTTTGCATACCACCAGATCCAAAGGCCTTCTTTTTTGCCATTGCGGAAATTCCCCTCGGCCTTTTTTTCACCATTTTCATGCCATTCGATCCACTTTCCTGACTTCTTACCCTGATGGAAATTGCCGTCCACCTTCTTTGCGCCACTGGCATACCATGAACTCATGGAGCCATGGTTCCTGCCATCGGTCATGGTAAATTCACTTTTAATGCCATCGTTAAGGAAGGTAATCCTGCCCGTACCATTTTTGAATTCACCCTCGATATTTATCTTTCCCTGCTCGTCCCATCCGGTTTGCTTGCCCTCAGGCATGCCTTGCACGAAGTTAGCGGTCATTTTTTGCTGACCATTGGGATGCCATTCCACGCTTTTGCCATGCATCTTTCCATCCAGGTATTGCCATTCTGCCGCTTTGCTGCCATCGCCATACCACTTCAGCCATTGGCCGGATTTCATGCCTGCTTTGTACTGACCCTGTGTCTTTTTTCGGGTTTTATGCTCATCCCAGTAGGACGTATATTGGCCTGAATAGGGTTTGTTCTCGCCGGTCCTGTAGACGACGTCATTTTTTGTAGTTATTGCGGGCGTAGAAAATTCGTTTGCCAGGGACGGCAGTGCTGCTAATGAAATGATGATCAGTAATAAGGTGGTAAAAACGTTTTTCATGAATACTCCCGGTTGGCGGGTTACTTTGGAGTGATGCTCAATTTGATATGTGTTGGTGTTAGCGCTAATACTTATACGTTCATAATAACAGTATCGAGTATCGGCCGGGTCAGTATGTCAGGTAACTTTTTATAATCCGATTCGATCATTAACATGTGGTATTGATTTGTCATTCTGCTTCGATATTTATGGTTTCAAGTATACCAAAATCGCTTTTTTGTCATGTGTGACATAGTATTGATGCTATCTGTATGCCAATAGTGGTCATTATGTTGCGAAAAAATGTTTGAGACAGAATCAGTCATCGAGTTCTTTGAGCAATTTACCCACCAGCTGATCGAGTTTTCGACCAGCCCGGTTTTTTATGCCCAGCTGGCGATGATCCTGCTGTCGGTAATTATCGCGCTTTCATTCACCGCGTTCCTGAAACGTATGTCGCCGGTATTCAGATCAGAACCCAAAAAGGGTCCATTGCTGTCACTGCGACGCTCCATTTACAACATAAGGGACCTGCTGTTTCCTATTCTCAACATTCTTGCGCTCAGTATTGCCGTAGTAGTGAGTGATTACATAGTCAGCACCAGCTGGCTGATACGCATGGCGGAAAGCCTGGCCGTAATACTGTTGATCTATAACATCATTACCCGTTTTATCAGGCAGCAATTATTGAGGAACCTGGTGAAGTGGATTGCCATACCGATCGCTGTGTTACAGGTATTCGGCTGGCTGGATATTGTTACTACCTATCTGGATACGCTGGATATCAATATCGGTAATATTCGTCTATCGGTCTACGGCATTATCAGGGTCATTATCTTCGGTTCGATTCTGTTCTGGTTGGGCAAACTATCAAACAGGACCGGGCAGAAAATCATACGTCGCCAGACCGATCTGCATGTCGGTACACGCGAGGTCCTGGCCAAGCTTTTCGAAGTCATGCTGTTCGTCGTCATCTTCATATTGCTGTTGCAGGTGATTGGAATCAATCTTACGGCGCTTGCTGTCTTTGGTGGTGCGCTGGGTGTGGGTCTTGGTCTTGGACTGCAATCAATAGCCTCAAACTTTATTTCCGG
>JARRJY010000135.1:0-2846 GCA_037388705.1 Gammaproteobacteria bacterium | reverse complement strand
GGTGCACATGAGAATGATGCCGTGTATGTCACTGGTACTATCGGCGATGCCAGTGCCGGATTGAAAATCAGGCAACACCATTTATCGGCAAGCCATTCGATAAGCGATGCATTGGTTGATCGACTAGAAAACCCCTTACCGCGTGTTGCAGAGGGTATGGCGCTGCGTGGTCTGGCCAGTGCAGCCATTGATATTTCCGATGGTTTGGCTGCCGACCTGGGTCATGTTTTAACTGCCAGTCACGTGGGAGCCGATATCTCGATCGAAGCTCTACCACTATCTGATGCACTTTTGAGCCTGAAGTTAAGCGAAGCCAGGCAGCAGGCAGTGTGTGGTGGTGATGATTACGAATTATGTATTACCGTGCCAGTTGATAACGAGCAGCAAGTCCAACAAAAATTAGATGCCCTGGGTTGCCCTTACACGCGCATTGGTACCATAACACCCCAACAACAGGTATTACGCTGGCTAGACGAAAATGGAAATGAGGTAAACTGGAACGTGAAGGGTTATGATCATTTTGCGCAAACACAAGATGATGCAGGAAATGATAAATGTTAGATAGTAAGTTGTTAAAACGTAACGTCTACCCTGCCAGTGTCTGGCGTAATCCCGTTCACTTCCTCGCATTTGGGCTGGGGAGCGGGGCGGCACCCTATGCGCCGGGTACCTTTGGTACACTGGCAGCGGTTCCGATTTATTTATTACTTATGACCTTGCCCCTGTGGGCCTACCTGGGTGTTGTACTATTCATGCTGCTGATCGGTATCTGGTTATGCGATGTAACCAGCAGGGACCTGGGCGTGCATGACCACTCGGGGATCGTCTGGGATGAGTTTGTGGGCTATCTCATTACCATGATGGCAGCACCACCGGGATGGCTTTGGATCATTGGTGGATTTTTCCTGTTTCGTTTTTATGATGTGGTAAAACCCTGGCCAGTGAGAGTGGCTGACCGCAAAGTTGGCGGTGGCTGGGGTATTATGCTGGATGATATTCTGGCTGGCGTGTATGCTTGGCTGACATTGCAGGTAGTTGTGTACACCATGATGTGACTTTTAGGGAGAGATTAATGAATCGTCTGGCAGGACTATTTCTGGTATTCACTGTTTTGGTAACGGGGCAGGTGTTCGCAGGAGAAGTGGAGATTGTGCATACCCGCTTTGAAAAGGAATCAGCAGGTAGCTGGCACGTGAGTACCACGCTGAAACATGCCGATTCCGGTTGGTCTCATTACGCAGATGCCTGGCGGGTGGTTGATGAAAATGGCAAGGAACTGGGAACAAGAACACTTTTTCATCCCCATGAAAATGAACAGCCCTTTACCCGTAGTGATACGGTACAGATACCTGACGGAATAACCATTGTGTACGTAGAGGCTCATGACAAAGTGCATGGCTGGAGCAAACAACGGGTAAGGGTGGATCTCACCAAGGACAAAGGTGATCGTTTCGAAGTTAGGCGTTAACGACACGATAAATCACAAAAAATTATAAGATTGTATTTCAAAGACTTGTAAAAATATCGCGTAAAAGCCCGTGTTTCTGGGCTTTTTTGGTTAAAGATTCCCTCCATCTAAACCGCTAGTTTCCTTAACTGGTTGTCCTTCCCGACATGGGAACGACTATTTCGCACAAGAAATCTTACATAAGGAAACTGGACGTAAACATGGCAAGAATGACCCAGCTAGGTCGCGATGAAGTTGTTAATTTACTGATGGATTCTCCCGTCACCGTCTGCGAGTGGATGCAGAAAGGCATGTTGCACGTCGAAGTTGCCAGTGAAGATAAGCGACGCCTGTTTAATATGAGTGATGTCGCAAAGATTGCCCGTGATTATGGATTGCAGTTCAATCGCCCTGATAATGGTCGTCTGCGCATTCTGATTGTGAATGATAATGCGAGAGCGGCACACCGCCTGGTCGAGCTGCTGGACACGCTAACCGAAACAGCGGAATCCATGCCAGTTTACAGCGTTTTTGATGCTGTGCAGAAGATACCCCGATTCCAGCCTGACCTGGTGCTAGTGGATGTGAATTCGTCTTACCATGAAACCGTGGAAATGTGTCGTCAGATTAAAAGTGAACATGCCACTCGCCATGTGCGCGTCATAACGGTGTCCAAATCTTTTAATCGTGAATATAAACAGCGAATGCTAATGGCTGGCGTCGATCTTTGTCTTGAACGACCATTGAGCAATGAACGTCTGCTAGAAGTGATGGGACTGCACCTTGACCCCATTAGTCATGTTGGTCGCTATATTGGCATTTCCTCCGACAGTCAGGGTGTTAAAGACTATCAATCCTGACTGCCAGGCTATTCCTGTTATGTGAAAAATTCCTGGTTCTACAGCTTTTGTAGAGCAGTTTATTTCTTCCTTGTTTTTTCTATCCGCCCCTGTACTTCTGGGTAGCAAGTGTTTCTTGCTAAAAAAACAAATAATGTACTTATTTCTTTTTAGCCATCTTCAGTGCTAGGCTCTGTGGGTCTAGGGCGTTGCAGGGTATCCTGGATCATGACTGGAGGAGGTAGTTATGAATAATCTAACAAGAGTTTTGAGTTTTTTGCTGCTTGTTTTAGCTGGTATTGGGAGCGGGACTGTCCTTGCAGATACCGTCAAAATTAGCCCCCTGGGCAGCCATGATGGTGAATTTTGTCGAAATGACAGAGCGCTGATTTTTGAAGACCCTGATGGTACTCGAATCCTTTATGATGCCGGGCGAACCGTTCGTGGCCCTGATGATCCGCGGCTGGGGAATATTGATGCTGTCCTGCTGAGTCATGTTCATGGTGACCACCTGGGTGATAAGCACCAATCGAAGGCCAACGAAGGTAGTTACCTGAAAC
>JARRJY010000134.1:0-2938 GCA_037388705.1 Gammaproteobacteria bacterium | reverse complement strand
ACCCACAACCTACACAGCCTTTAAGCACATGGGGTTGTTCAAGCATACCGGTTTTTATTGCCACATCCTGTAACGGGCAGGCCCGGTAACATACCCCACAAGTTTTTCCCTGGTATGACAGGCACAGGGTTGTATCCACCCTTGCCTTACCCATTTTCACACTTGTTAGAACCGCGTTCATTTCGCGATCAACTGGTTGAATAGCACCAGTTGGACAAACTTCACCACACTTCATGCAAAGAATGCAGGCCTGTTCCCTGGGAATAATGTACGGGGTATCCATGGAAGACAATCCGTTTTCCATGTCAAAATATTTGATGCATCGGTTAGGGCAGGTTTCGCCGCATTTACCACAACGAATGCAACGTGAAATGAACTCTTCTTCGCTTAATGAACCGGGAGGACGAAGAAAACGTAAAGTGGGCTGATGAATGGCCGCAAGGACATTTTCTGCCAACAGGCTGGTTAATCCTGCACCTGCAACTACCTGTAAAAATGTTCGACGTTTCATAATGACACTCCGAGTAAACCGTGACGTTCAGGAAGCCAGTGAGATACACCGAACTCCCTTTACATCACTACTCCAGTGCAAAAGATATCAAGCTCCTGTTATACCTTCTCAATACGGCAAGCCAGCTTCTTAAAATCTACCTGTCCGGACACGAGATCCCAAACACGACTGGAAGTACTATTTACCAGCCACTTGTTCTTTTTGGGATCCGCACTATCGGCAACTGACAGGTTCCACGGACTAAACATGTAGCCACGCGGTACACTGTTACGGGCTGGTTTGACCAGGCTGTTCACACCAACCTGTGCCTTAGCCTGGAATTTACCGCGACGGGTAATCAGGTTTACCTTATCACCATCTTTGATCCCCAGATCCTTAGCATCTTCCGGGTGCATTTCCACGTACATTTCTGGTACCAGGCGCCGCGTGGTTGGGCTGCGGTTGGACTTGGCAGTATGGAAGTGCTCGTACACAACACCCAGTCCCAACCAGTAGGGGTATTTATCCTTAGCGACCTGATTCCATGATTTACCACGCTCTTCCTCGTCCGGAAGATCTGGGGTCAGCCCCATATCACGTGCCTGTTTCAGTAACGCAATATTATCAATGGTATACACACCTTTCTTGTGACCGAACTCCATCAGTTTCTGGGTAATTTCCTTACGTTTACTATAATCCTGCTGGCATAGCTTCATATGTACCTTACCGTCCTTGGTACGGAAATAACCATACGGGCGATTCTCCCACTGACCTTCCTGCATCATGTAACGACGCTTGGTACCACCATTCTTGGCAATTTCGTAAGTAGGTGCCGGCCACTGAATACCACGCAAATCACGCAATTGCTGATACGGCGATTTACCGTCAAGCTTTTCGACTTCGAGGATTCCTGTTAGATCAGTATCAGTTCCTGCTGAAGCGCTGGCAATATCGCGGAAGATCTCCTCGGCATCATAAAATCCATCTTTGCCTTTTTTCCAAGGGAAGATTTTGTCAGCTTTCAGTCCAAGTAACTTGGCAATGTTACGCCCCTTGTCGATAACCATGTCCATATCTGGACGACATCCTGGAGGTGGCTCTGCCGCTTTTTCTACACGATTAATACGACGTTCGGAACTGATATAACAGCCATCAACTTCACCCCATGTTGCAGCTGGGAAGATCACATCTGCATAGAGGTTGTTGGGTGCATGTCGGTAAATCTCCTGCACTACGTTGAATGTTTTACTCAATGCCGGGCGAACCAGGTTATCCTGATCAGGTAAATCGATATGTGTGGCATAAACAAAGAAGAACGCTTTTACATCATCTTTCAATGCACGTTCCATCATACCTACTGCCATTCCCGGATTCTGTGATTTCATTGCCCTGACTAAATTGGCTTCTGGTACTCGCCAGTTCTTCGCCATCCATTTACGATGCGTGGCATTTTTCAATGGCTGATTAAATGGCAGACGACCTGTCAGGCCACCGGTAAAACGTTCCCCCATGGCATTCGGTTGACCCGTCATTGAGAAAGGGCCACAACCTGGCTTCGCCAGGTTCCCGGTCAGGGTCAAAAGATTAACGATGGAGATAGTGTTATGCTGGCCATGGATATGCTGGTTATAGCCAATACCCCACATAATAATAACACCACCGTATCCTTTGCCTTCCTGCTTGCCTTTACTGCGAGCCAGACGCTTGCGCGTCGCATCGGCAAACATACCTGCCACTTTACGGATAAGTTCAGGTGAGACATCATGGTTTGGTCCACCCATACGATCCTGCACCTGTTCAGGACTATAATTTTTCAGCACACCATCCGTATATTCTTTCCAGCCTGTGGTATGCGCTTTCATGAAATCCCAGTCAATGACATCTTTATGCTCTTTCAAAAGAACATGTGCGATGGAATTCAGAAATGAAATATCACCATTCAGAACAGGAACATGTACCGAATTATCTGGATTGATATCATGGTAGCCTTTTGCTGTTCCGGTAAAACGGGGGTCAACAACAACTGTAGGAATATCTTTTTTGCGTTTATGATCAGCGGCACGCCAGAATATAATTGGATGTGCTTCACGGGCATTGTGTCCAAAGTGCATAATCATGTCGCACAACTCGATATCCTCGTAAGCCAGAGGGGGTGTATCTGATCCCAGCGTTGCGAAGTAACCGGTTACTGCCGAGGTCATGCACATGCGGGCATTGGCCTCGATGGTATTGGAACTGAGCACTCCTTTCATAAACAGGTTTTCCAGGTACTGACCTTCCATGGTTAACTGGCCAGAACCATAAAGACCAATTGAATTTCCGGTGTACTTCTTCGCCAAGTGTGCAACCTTGTGAGCTACCATTTCTTCAGCTTCTTCATACGGCACACGCACAAAGTGTTCCTCATCAAACGAACCCTTGGTCTTACTTACATATTCAAGGTTACCA
>JARRJY010000133.1:0-2939 GCA_037388705.1 Gammaproteobacteria bacterium | reverse complement strand
GGATTATTACACCGGGATTAACTTTGTCTTTGCCCGCATCTTCAAATGAAGAGTGTGGGTGTTGTGGAATTTCAGGTGAAGGTTAGGTTTAAACTTTGTCTCCACAACAACAAATTTCATTTAATTAATTCCATTCTCGACCTGGCTCATCTCTATGTTTATAACGTCCCAGAAAATTGGGCGTTATTCTTAATATCATCAAGACTTATATTAATTCTGCTTTCTATAATCATTATCTATTTTCGATATATTTTTATATTGATAACAGATATAGTAATATGGTCATGAATGTTGCAGTCATGGTTGTTATTTCTGTCCTCATCCCAATGAGTTCTGCAGTAAATCCTGCCAAAAGACGTGTTTCAAAATCAACATAACACGTTGTTTTTATTATAAATAATTAATTACATGAAATTAAGTTTTTAACATTTTTGGAAGTGGAAAATTTAGGGGTCGTTGCTATGTTTTTTCGAAAAGGAAAATTTTTAAAGCTAGTAGCAGTAGTACTGGTGTGTATTTCAACATCGGTTTTTGCTGAAAGTTATCAACTATTTGAAACAGGCCAGGTTCGTCCATTGGCCATGTCACCCGATGGCAAACAATTGTTTGCCCTGAATACACCGGATAATCGTCTGGAAATCTTCAATATTTCAGAGAATGGTCTGGTGCCTGCCGGTTCTGTCGTTGTTGGTATGGAGCCAGTTGCATTGGCGGCCCATTCCAATAGCGAAGTCTGGGTAGTTAACAGCGTTTCTGACAGTGTCAGCATTGTTGATGTCGCGCAGCAGCAGGTAATCAAGACGCTACTGGTGGGTGATGAGCCCATGGATATCGTGTTTGCTGGTAGCAAAGGTAACCGTGCCTTTATCACCACTGCTCACCGTGGCCAGAATTCACCCATTGATCCGCAGTTGACCACACCAGGTGTCGGACGTGCTGACGTCTGGGTCTTTGATGCGGATGATGTGGCTAAAGACACCACCATGGGTGGTACCCCAAAGACCATTATTACCCTGTTTACCGATTCGCCGCGCGCGCTGACGGTCTCTGCCGATGGCAGCAAGGTGTATGCAGCCGGCTTTAAAACAGGAAACCAGACCACGGTTATTACAGAAACCCTGGTAACCGACAACGGTGGTGTGCCTTTAGCAAGTTTAAATGTGGATACGGATGGTGATGGGGTGCCTGAGGCACATATGACCGATACCGCCGGTAACATGCAGCCACTCACCAGCCTGATTGTTAAATTCAATCCTGAAACAAACGAATGGCTTGATGAGAGCGGTAAAGATTGGAGCAAATTCGTTAAGTTTAACCTGCCTGACAAGGACGTATTTGTCATTGATGCCAATGCACCTGAACCTGTAGAAATTGATAATTACTCTGGTGTCGGTACCATTCTCTTTAACATGATTACCAATCCGGTAACCGGCAAGGTATATGTTTCCAATACCGAGGCACTGAATCAAAATCGCTTTACCGGCCCAGCAGGTACGTTGCCGAAAACAGCGGATGCAAAAGCAGCCAAGTACACAACACTGCAAGGTCATTTTGTTGAAAGCCGAATTACCGTCCTGGATGGTGATGTCACGCCAATCCATCTGAACAAGCACATCAATTACGATAAATGTTGTGATGCGGTACCCAATGCTGAAAATGCCAAGTCACTGGCTCAGCCCATGGACATGGCGAACAGCAGTGAAATTTGATTTGTTCAAGTTTGTGGATACGGCCATCCAGGATCAGGCAGTTTTCCGTGGCTACAGAGGTATTACCGAACCCACCACCCAGGTTGAGCCCAAAGGTGCGCCCATCCGGGAGAAAACCAGAGGCGCTGGCCCAGTTCCAATAGCTGCGGTAAGCCCACACCCCGCGACCCCAATCCAACGAACCAAGCGCCTCATGAGGCTTTAATTCCTCTATCATATCCCCATACTTGAGAGTACCTTCAGCGAGCATGCAGTTGATCTTGCGGTTGTAATAGAAGCGCCGGCCTTTAATCGGCACCACAAGGGTCATCGACTCACGTTCAGGCGGCTCGTCCAACTCGATATCTGCCCACAAACCACGACCTTGATTAAAGTCAGGCCAGGAAACGGATACCCGCCGGCAACCCGATTTGACATCGAATGAAAGACTTACTCCTCTTCCCTCATAATGTGAAACACCCTGTGTGCTGTCGCGGGGCAGCTGCACTCCCTTACTAAAAGGAATCACCAGGCTTTCCTCGTGCAGCTCCCCGGTGACAAAGTCCAGAAAATACACAAAAATATTTCCAGCATAGCCCAGATCCGCGATGGTTGCTGAAAAGAAATGGCGTGTGGTGAAAACTGCATAATAATCCCAGCACTTAATTCGGAAGCGCTGCAGCGGCTGAAGGAAACCAGGATAAAAGGAAGCCTGCTCCAAATTGCATTCCAAAACAGGATAGCGCGACCAACCAACCTTCGCCAGGCGGCCCGAAGGCGCAAGTAGTTTTCCGGGACGGGTAATTTCGACTTGCATCCTTTCACCTCCTGCTCTTGGATACCGGATAGCGCATCCGCTGACACAAGACACCAGGGAATGATTACAGCCAGACAATCGACAATCCGGACTACCAGCATGGACAGCCAGCAGGCTCACAACAGCATTCCGGTATCCAGAGTCTATACCAAACTGAGTTTGCGGTCAATTCACAAAATACGCAATCATGCAATTTCCGGGCTGCGCGAAAGGTAGATGGTAGAATCCGGACTGCTTTTTGGTTGTAGCTAACCCAAAGTGTTGAAAAATGGGAGTGCATCCATGATCGATCCGCAACGAACGATCTTTCTACACGGTTTAGAAGGCAGCAGCCAGGGTATCAAAGCCACGTTACTGCGCCAATTATTCCCTGGTTTGCTAACCCCAGATTTCAGCGGCTCACTCCAGGAGCGTATGGCCACTTTGTACGCTGT
>JARRJY010000132.1:0-3008 GCA_037388705.1 Gammaproteobacteria bacterium | reverse complement strand
TAGTGTGATTGCGGGCTTGCTCGATCCTGCGGCCAGCCTGGATGCCAGTGAGGTGGCCAACGATGAAACATCGCAATTCTTGGGAGCGAGTTTTGTGAACAACCCCACCATCGGTATGCCGGATTACACCCTTGGTATCGTTTACCATCATGAAGGAACGCATGTTGAAGAAGATCACGGCTATGGTTTTACCCTGATGGCCGTAAGCTCACACGGGCTTGGCGATAATCCCGATGCCTCGTATTCCGAGCTGGTCGATGTCAGGGATGACGGCAAGGGCAGCTTTCTCGCGGCAGAAGCCGATGGGCAGACAGCAATCATAAACTGGCGCCTGGGCGTATGGAGCAATAGTGCCGATCATGATTACCTGGATGGTTCCGGGAAAAGCGGTAGCAACAAGGGTGTCTATCTGAGTGTGGATCTGGACCTGGATTCGTACCTCACACAAAGCAAGCTTAATCTTCGGTACGGTATTGCGAATGACAAAGTCTCAAGTGCCGCAGAATTTTACGCACTCAGTATGGAAATGCCTCTGGCCGGAAACACCCTCGGCATAGGTCTGGCACAGACGGGTGTTTCCTCGGATGCGGTCGGTAATTCTGCGGATTTACACCATGCCGAGGCCTATGTTCGTTTTGATCTCTCAGAGGTATTTCATATCACTCCCTCCATACAGTGGATGGAAAACAGCGGCCTGATTGAAAACAAGGCTGAGAAATCAACAGTGGTTACCAGTTTGCGTGTCAGTTATGGATTTTAACCTGCCTCCAACTCTTCTCCTGGATTTTCCGGTCACCATCTCACAGTAACCGCCGGGTACCAGCAGGGTTCCCAATCCGGGTAATGGTTTATTTGCAATGATCGTTTAAAACGATTGTTCCAATTAAAACTAACGATTTTATCAATCATTGTTCATGGCCGATAATCTCTTCAACGTTCAACCCGCGAGATGAATGTAAGGAGGATGACGATGACCAAGACAATGAGTTTCGCAGCAGTGCATTTCACGGTGGCATTTACCGTGGGTTACCTGATGACCGGCAGCTTGCTGGTTGGCGGTGCCATTGCCCTTATCGAACCAGCAGTCAACACCGTCGCCTACCACTTTCATGAGCAGGTATGGAATCGATTGCAGAAGGTGAGACGAAGAATGCCAACTCAGCTTGCGCAACAAATCTAATGATTTTTTAAAAAGTTAACTGAAAGAGGAAATAAGCAATGTTTGAAAACCGAGAAGGCCAAAACGTACCACAGGTGACATTCCGTACTCGCCAGAATCACGAGTGGGTTGATGTGACGACTGATGACATTTTTAAAGGCAAAACCGTTGTGGTGTTTGCTCTGCCGGGTGCCTTTACCCCAACGTGTTCATCTACCCATGTACCGCGTTATAACCAGTTAACGCCGGCGTTGAAACAACAGGGTGTAGACGAGGTTGTATGTGTTTCTGTTAATGATGCTTTTGTCATGAACGAATGGAAGGCAGAACAGCGCGCAGAAAACCTGATTTTTATTCCCGATGGTAATGGTGACTTCAGCCGTGGTATGGGCATGTTGGTACAAAAAAATGATCTTGGTTTTGGTGATCGTTCCTGGCGCTATTCCATGCTGGTGAAGGACGGTGTCATTGAAAAGATGTTTATCGAACCAGATGTGCCCGGTGATCCTTTTGAAGTTTCTGATGCTGATACTATGTTTGACTACATAGCACCCAGTGTACAGAAACCGATGGATGTGACCATATTTACGCGCGAGGGTTGTGAATACTGTGT
Source organism: Gammaproteobacteria bacterium (assembly GCA_037388705.1). Classification (GTDB taxonomy): domain Bacteria; phylum Pseudomonadota; class Gammaproteobacteria; order UBA6429; family Thiohalophilaceae; genus JARRJY01. Next base: position 1,236 of record JARRJY010000132.1, on the reverse strand, counting down.
TCGTGCCAAGGGCATGCTGAACGATGCCGGTATCCAGTACGAAGAACTGGTGCTTAATCGAGACTACTCCGAGGCGACACTTCGAGCTGTCTCTGGTCGATCAACCGTGCCTCAAGTATTTATCAATGGTGATCATATTGGTGGATCAGAAGAACTGGAATCTTTATTCAGTGAAGCTAAAGTAAACGAGTCACAAGCGGCCTAAGACAAGATTCAAACTTCTGGTTACGGGCGGTCCCAATGCAGGACCGCCTGTTTTTTATTATTTAAGTAGTGGAATAAAAAACCGTGAGGCTAATTCGATTGCTTCATCGAGCGTATTTATCCTGCATATCGTGAACGATATGTTGGGTGATGATAATTAATTAACTGTCAGCGAGCGCCTTTTCAAATTCTGCAAAGGTGCTTGCCTGGTCCGTCAGTTTGATTTCTATGCCCAGCTGGCGTGCGATCTGGCTAGTTGAAAATATGCCTCTTAGCTCTTCCTTGGAATCATCTGTTGCTGGTTCTACGACGAGAAGATGCTGGCGTCGTGTATCTTTAATAGTTTCCACAATGTCGCCTACATTCGCTTTTTCCACATCAGTAATATCCAGCACGTCAATGTTTTCTGCTCTGGTAATTATGTCCTGGGTAAAAATATCATCACGCGTACCGCCATGTTCGGCAATATATTGCATGGGTTTCTCTCCCAGTATGTCACTTGCCGTTATAAGTCCAACCAGATTTTCGCGGCCATCAGAAACAAACAGAAGCCTGACACCGTAGGTGATCATCCGGTTATTCGCTTCATCAATGGATGCAGTTGCAGAGATAGAGTAAGGCGCACTTTCGGCTAAATCGGTCATCATCTCTATAGCTGGTTCAGTCATGGAAACCATTTGCCTGCGTTTCAGATTGCGCCTGTTGAGCTTGGCATTACGGGCAATCTAGTGATTAGGCAGAATTTTATGGCTTCGCGTCATTGAAATCTCCTTACTGTGCTTGGATTTAATCGTTTGTTTTATCCTTGGAGCTTCCGCTGTCAAATTTAACTACTACTGTGTCCTTTGGCTCATCAATAAACCTCGGTTTTGATGATGACACCTGGCCCTCTAACCCTGCCAGTTCCGCCTCACGTGCAGAGATAAGACTAAGACATTCACGGATACTATTTATTGTTTGTTCTGATAGCGGGTGTTTTAGTTCTGGTGGAGTGTAAGTATCTTTTGCGATGTCTGTCAGGGTTTTTTTAAC
>JARRJY010000131.1:0-4523 GCA_037388705.1 Gammaproteobacteria bacterium | reverse complement strand
GTGCTGGTGAACCTCACCTGGTGTTGTTTCGACCCGGGAACTTCCCCGGGTTTCACGTTGCCCGTAAGGATTTTGAGACATTCTGCCAGCCTTTACGTGATATTACGGCGGTTGACGGCGGGGTCAGTATCACGGTGGTGTTCCAAATTGAATTTAGAAGCGTGCTTATTCGAACCTATGAACGCGGAGTGAGGCGCCAAACTTATTCTTGTGGTACGGGTTCCGTTTCGGCGATAGCCGCGGTTTTTGAGACACCTGAAAATGGCACGACTTTTCATGTATGTGCGCCAGGGGGAATGCATGATGTTATCTACGAAAATAATCGTTGGTATGTACGAGCTACGCCACAAAGAATTGGTCACGGTTACATGCAGAATTCCTGCCTGCATTTCCCCATTGAGGGCTTGTTTGAGTATCAGTAAAAAAATTCCATTTGACTTGCAAGGATATTGTTCATGATCGACATAGACAGGTTTGATATTTCAAAATCACTTGTATGTGCAGTGCTTGACAATGTGAGTAAAAAGTTAAGTCATGATCTGGGTTTGCATGTAGCGATAATATTACAGGACAGTGTTGATGACGAAATACTTGAAAGAATGGAGCAATTAGAACAAGAAATATTCAGCATTGAAGATAATGTTTATAGCCGGAATGATATTCTTGAATGTCTTGCAGAAGAAGATTCCTTGTTACTGCTTTTGAAGATTAATAATAATATAGAAGGGTATGCGTTTGGTTATAATGAAGATGAAGATGACCCGACAGTGAGAGGAACCGATTATTTTATTGATTCTGCATTGGTATCACTTCAGTATGAACATAAAGGGATTGGAGAAATTATTTCTGGTGTTATGTTTATGATGCTTTATTTATTGGGTTACCGGTCAATCGGTATCTTAACCGAAGAGAAAGATAAGACAGGCAGGGAGTTAGTAAAATTTTATCAGAGACTGGGATTTGAGCTGGTTGACAATACAGAAGAATATGGTTGTGCGATGAGAAAACAATTAAATAAAGAATTCTATAGACAAGTTTGTTCTCGTCTTGGTGTTGCAGATTAAATCCGGTTCAGGATGATATGGTGGGATTTTAGTATGGCGATAAGAAATATAAAAAAAGTTTTACAATCAGCTGCAATCATAACAATGTATTTAAGTAGTATTTCAAGCATCATGGCAGAAAGTAGTGATTATAATATGGTATTTACGGCAGAAGTATTAGGTGGAGAACAGGATGATACCGAAGTTACTTCATTCTATGGCACCGTCACAACGCCGTCACGTTATCCAGTGAGCTTCCATCTCGAAGCAGTATCAGATGATACCGAGGATGCTTCGTTACAAGGTGCGGGTGGGCATCTGTACTACCGGGATCCCCGCTGGGGTATGCTGGGCGTAACCGCAGCAAGGACAAGCATCGATCTCGCCGAAACCGAATTTTTGCCAGCAGTTAATAACCTGGAAGTTAACATGTATGGTGTGGAAGCAGAACTGGAGGTAGAACAGTTATTGTTTGCGATACAAGCCGGGCGCATTGAGAGTGATGATTTTGATTTTATCGAGGATGATTATCTAAATATTGAATTACACTGGGGTGTCAATCAACAATGGTATTTGATTGCGGGGAGTTACCAATTTTCGGATGAGACGACAAATTTTGCAGAAGCAAACTATTCTTTTTATAAGCATGATTATGTTGTGAGTCCTTACCTGGGATCTACCTGGGATAGTTTTGAGAGTAATTACCTGGGGCTCGAAATCAGGCATACCACGAAATCCTTAGCCAATTGGACGTTTTTCATGGAAGTTGATAATGGCGAGGGGGATTATAAGGCCTATTTCTTCGGTGTGCGTTATGAATTCGGTCATGTTGATGCAGTACCCGTGGTGTCCTTATTCCAGAGAAATGTGGGTGGTTATTCTTTCATATCATCAGAAACACTTTATTAATGCCAGGCAAAGGATCCGTAACTATGACTGACATGTCATTACTACTAGTCACACCGATTGGCCGAGATTCTGAAACGATTAAAAATAATCAGGTGATTGTCACACCCGATGGTGTTGAACTCATGGCGGATTTATATATCCCTGCAGGCAAGCCACCATTCCCCGCAATAATTGAAATTACCCCCTATAGTGCCCAGCAACAAAGCAAACTTGGTGAAATTTATGCAACCCGTGGTTATTTATTTGTGGTCGTAGATGCGCGTGGTCGTTATCGTTCAGCAGGTGAGTGGAAACCTATGGAATATGATCAATCGGATGGTCATGCCGTCATTGAATGGGTAGCAAAACATGAACTGTGTAATGGCCATATCGGTACCCGTGGCCATTCCTACTGTGCCTTTAACCAACTGCTCGCGGCCATCGATGCACCCTCTGCGCTTAAAGCGATGGTGGTCTGTGTACCACCGAGTGATCCTTTTAGTAATGTCCCGTTTCATGGTGGTGCGTATGACATTAATGATTTCTTCTGGTTGCTAAGCATGACGGGTCGGGTATGTGAAGATGGTGGCGGTACTGAATATTTTGGCGTTAAACGATTTGGGGCTGAAGAGTTTGAAGAAAACCCTTACGAGCAGGAGCGTCTGGCAGAAAACGATCAGCCAACTGAGGATCAATTAAAAAAACAGCAGGTACTTTACGATAAATTCATTCACGCTTTAACTTGTCGACCTTTTGAAGATATGGATCTGCGATTTGGCATCCGGCATGACCAGTTTCGTGAATGGATAACGCACTGGCAATATGATGAGTATTGGCAACAGCGTTCAGTATTGGAACGTTTATCATCAACTGATGTACCCACATTACATATCTCCGGTTGGTGGGATGACAATGGACGGGGCGCCACGGCGTTTTGGGAGCCTGGAACCACGACTTGCAAGCTCCGGATTGTGCAGTCTTGCCAGAAGAAGAAGCAACTCAAATAGCACGTGCTGCCTCGCGCGATGAACTGAACGATGAGTTTGCATGGTTTGATGAACATCTTATGGATATTACACCCGGGCCATCCACTCGTGCGCGGACCTCATTATACATCACGGGCGTATATCAATGGTTTGAGTTTGATGATTGGCCACCAACCGAAACTCACTCCACACCGTATTACCTGGTAGTGGATGAGCATGACCGCAATGGTCATTTGCAACGTGTTGCTGCTGATGGAATATCAAACTGCTCAAGCTATAGATTCGATCCAGACCAACCAACACCCTTTTGGGCTAAAGAAACAGTATTGGATAGATCACCCTTTGATAACGCCAGCCTGGAACAGCAACGTAATGATATGTTGTTATTTGATACGCCGGTTGTTGAAGAGCCACTTGCATTGGTGGGTGAGTTGTCTGTTATGTTATATGCCAGCGCCGACGTAGCAGATTTTGATCTTTATGCCAAGTTGCTGGATGTCTATCCTGATGGCCGTGCGATTTTTTTAACTGATGGCATTATGCGTGCTAGGTTTCGCGAAGGCTGGCAACAACCTGATCAAGTAAAACCTGGTGATATTCAGCCTTACCTGGTGGAATTGTGGCATTTAGGCCATGTATTACGCACGGGGCATATGCTTAGACTTGAAATCGCTTCTTCTGCACTTGGGCGCTTTGATGTCAATCCCTGCACAGGCACTAATCTGGCTACCGAGACCCGGTGCCAGATTGCCAACGTAACGATTCAACATAATGTAACCTATCCATCCCATTTAATTCTTCCCGTTTATCATGATGACCGACTTTCGAATGGCGGCTTGTAATCTGCATGGCTATTCCTTCCATATTCTGGCCTGATAAAGACGAACGTGCCCTGGTGGGACGTTTTTATTTATCAGTTGGCATTGGGGAGATTCTCAATGTCATATTCCCATTCCGTTTTATTTATCTTTACATGGTCATGCAGCAGCCGGAATGGGCAGTAATACCATTGTTAGTTGAATCAGCGACGATTCTCATAATGGAAATCCCTACCGGTGTTGTTGCAGACAGGTGGGGACGCAAATTCTCAGTCATTACCGGTGGTGCCTTGTATACGTTGTCACTTGTGTTGGTGCCGTTTGCGGTGATCCATGATGGATCCGCTCAACTATGGGCAGTGAGTCTTTGTTTTATGTTTAGTGGCTTAGGGCAGACCCTTGTATCTGGAGCCGAAGAAGCTTGGGTTGTCGATAACCTGGCCAGTGCAAATCGGCAGGATTTGATTGAGCATTACTTCGCCCGCATTCAATCGTTTGCATCAGTGGGTGGCGTAGGGGCTGGCCTGGTGGCATTAGCAATTTTACTGAGTGTCGAAGTAACGCGTCACTTACTGGATTTTCTATGGTATATGGCAGCCCTTGGCTTGATTTTCTCGGTGTTGATTGCATCCACCATACCGGAGCATCGTTCTGCTGATCATACAACCGGTATTGTTGAGGTAAAAACTTTTCTTCAAAGGGTTTTTAGCGGTTTTCAAATTATTGCTCGGAATAAAGGGTTATTACTTTTGAGTACGGCGATTGTCATCGCAACATTTTCTGGTTCA
>JARRJY010000130.1:0-3046 GCA_037388705.1 Gammaproteobacteria bacterium | reverse complement strand
TGGCGAAAGGCCACTTACTTATCGAAGATTTACCAGGTGTTGGTATATTGTTTCATGAGCTTGCACACCAAAAAATTTATATTGATGATGATTCTTCATTTAACGAAGCATTTGCTACTGCAGTTGAACAGGAAGGAGTAAAACGTTGGTTCGTGTATAAACACCAATATGATAAATTAGCTGAATTTAAACAACATCTGACGCGAAAAAATGAATTTAATTCATTATTACTTCAATATCGAAATGTGCTAAAAACGCTTTACAAAAGCAAGAGCAATAAGAAGGAAATACTTTTAGAGAAAAAAAGGGTATTTAATAAATTAAAACAGGATTATGCCCTGCTAAAATTAAAATGGAACGGTTACACCGGCTATGATAAATGGATGAATCAGGAACTAAACAATGCACATTTAGCAATTATTTCCACGTATAACGATCTTGTGCCACTATTCAGCAAGAAAATTAATGAATCACATAATATTTCAATTTTTTATGAATATATCGTGAATCTATCTAAATATGACATAAAAAAACGTAAGAAACTTTTAAACTATTGATCAATTTCATTAAGTAAAACTTTTGCTTTATCAAAGTCAGGATGTTCTTTAATAGTATGTTTTAAACTCGCTTTTGCCTCTTGTGTTCGGTTCAGAGCGATTAATGTTTTCGCTATGTATAATTTTGCAGCAGAACGGTGAGGTAAAATGGATACAATTTTTTTGAAATCTTTTAGTGCAAGTTCCGGGTAGCCAGAACCTAACAAAACCTGGCCGCGGAAATAAAGCGCCTTAATGTTAGTCGGATCCCACGCCAGCTCTTCTTCAATTATCTGTAATAAAACAGGTGCTGGTGTCTGGCAGCTTATATGTATTGAAACACGGTATCCATGGCTCATTAGATAAAAGCCGCCTTCCTTAATTGATTTATCTATGTATCTTCTGGCATCGTCACAATTACCGGAGAGAACAGCTTTCCGATGGTAGTAGTTCCCCATGGTATTTTTTATATGAAAAACAGTAGCGGTTATTGAAAAAGAGAGAGTAATGAAAACAGCTAACACCAGGTATAATTTATTTATGGGTTTTGGTTTATTAAAATGTTTTATATATAAGCCTGAAATAAGGCCTAACCCAACCCAGAATTGTATGGCTGAAGATGGTTTGTGGAGGGGAAAGTCAATTAAAGAATGCCCAAAGCTTGCAATGACACTCATTAACAAACCAAGAATGAGTATTTTTTGATAAGGATTAGTTTGAATTCGATATAGTTTAGAACCCATATATATAATAGAAAAGAAGATTACCAGGTAAAGGGTTCCTCCAGGAATACCTATTTCTGTAAAATATTGTAGTGGGTCATTGTGTAAGCGATAAACGTAATTAGCGCCTGCAGAGCGTTTTATGATTATCGGATGATTCATGTACTCTCTAAAGCCTTTCCAGAAGGCGCCAAATCCCACTCCTGTAAAGGGTTTATCCTTAATCATACCAAGAGAGTTGTAATACATTATTAACCGGTCTTTAGATGAGGTATCCAGCACTTCACCTTTTTCAATCGGGCGTTGCCACTTTTCGTCTATTAATCCATTAGAGGTAAATATTAAGCCTGCGATTAAAAATACTGACATTAGCTCAAGCTTACGTTGCTTAATAAGCTCAAGTAATTCGGATGATTTTTTGCATGAATAAAAGATAACTACGCTGGATAGGAAAATCCAGGTTAGCAAGGTTAGCCATGAGCCACGTGTATGAAGCTCAAGTAATGTTCCCATGATGACACCAGAAAGCATGGTAATAATCCAGCGTAACGAAGCAATTTTTGTGACTATTAGAAATGAGAGTATTAGTGGAACAATTAAATCGAGGTAAAGCGCGAAATGGTTTTTAAAACCAAAAGTGGAATGCATAATGGAGGTGGCTTTAATTATATATGATGGGTTTAATCCATAGTTTTGGAGCAACGCAATCACGCAGGCATAGGTGGCACCAGCTATTGCAAAGATATAGAGAAATTTAATGTTTTTATAATCAGCAATAAAAGTGGTAATAAAGAAAAGACCAACATAGCCCCATAAATTTATTATCTCATAAGCAAAATTACCGTAATCAACGGTCCAGATTATAGATAAGGTTGCCCATGTCAGAAACAGTAATACAACGGCATGTATTTTATGAAAAACAAATTCCCCATTTCTGTAAATTGAATAGAGCAAGGAAAAAACACCAAGTATGGATACAATACTTAGAAGCACCATGCGAGGTATATGTGAAGCATTATAAAAAAGCTTGCTATATGCTATCGGTGATATTAGCAGTAAAAATGATATGAGATAGACAAGAGCCTTATTTTCTATTCCAGATAAGTAGTTGCGTACAGGATTCATCAGTAGGCCATTTTATTTATAAATTTGATAACAATGCTTTTATTTCTTTATTTTCAGGGTGTTCTGTTTGTGTTTTTAGCAGGAATTCTTTTGCAATCTTATTTTTATCCATAGCTATTAGAGACTTTGCCAGCCATATTTTTCCGGTAGGCCTGTGCGGTAAAATCTGAACTACCTTGTTAAAATCTTTAAATGCTGGAAAAGGGTAGCCTGACATCAACAGGATTTGACCACGATATAATAATGCTATGAGGTTGGTATTATCATAGGTGAGCTCTTCATTTAATATTTTTAACAGTAAATCGTTTCTGGTTTTACATTCAGTATGCATATAAACGCGAACGGCATGTGTCATTAAGTAAAAATTACCAGCATGAATTGCTTTATCGATATTCTGTGTAGCACCTTTACAGTTTCCATTTAATTTGTCTATAACAGCAAGCCTGTGATAGTAATTGCTTTTTATATGTTTGAAGTGAAAAACTGTTGCAGTCGTTGCATAGAGGAATGTGATAAGCACGGCGAGACCAACATATATTTTTCCTGGCTTAATGCTCCTTGACTGGTGTTTGATATATAGGCCTGCCAATAAACCCATATACAGCCAGAATTGAATTGCCGAGGATGGTTTGTGTAAAGGAAAGTCGATCTAGGTGTGAATGA
>JARRJY010000129.1:0-3057 GCA_037388705.1 Gammaproteobacteria bacterium | reverse complement strand
GTTTCCAGGTCGCGATCTCTACCTTGATGTTAAATACATTACATTGAAAGACTTACAACAAGAATACGGTAATGTAGTGATAGTTGACGCTCGTTCTTCGTATGAGTTCAATACCCTGCATATTAATGGAGCAGTGAATATTCCATTAAGCTCACGTGACTATAAACAGCGTATGAAAGAATTGCGCAAGCAGAATCCAGGCAAGAAAATCATTACATACTGTAATGGCAAGACCTGTATGAAATCGTACAAGGCTGCACGAAAAGCACAGCGAGCCGGTGTAGATAATATCTACGCCTTTGACGCCGGAATATTCGACTGGGCCAAGGCCAACGCGGATAAGGCTTCCTTGCTGGGAATCAGTCCGGTTGACCCGACCAAGCTGATTGCCAAAAAAGATTTCAAGAAAAAACTGTTGAACCCCGAAGACTTTATGAATAAAGCACGTGAAAGTAACGGCCTGATTGTAGATACACGCGACCCCCTGCAGCGTGATGGCGTATCCATGTTTATCGGCAAAGAAAAGCGCGCTTCCCTCCATGATGAAAAGGCAATCAACAAGGTCATCGATGTCGCGGTTGCACAAAACAAGCCCATGTTTATCTATGACGAAGCAGGTAAACAGGTTCGCTGGTTGATGTACCGCCTTGAACAGCGTGGTGTTAAAGAGTATTACTTCATGAAAGGTGGTACCAAGGGCTATTACAAAGGCTTACGCACTGCAATTGGTATCAATTAAACAGTTCGGTTACCAGGTTCAAGCCACTCAATGGAAATTTGAGTGGTTTTTTTATGTCCCGCGTATTTCAAGAAAAGATGTCCAGTCAGTAAATAACTGTTTGTCCTGGGCAGCAACAGCGGAACGTGGCTTCAGTGAAAAATCAAAAATTGTCTCGCCCTGTAACGTGCAGGAATAACCACCTACTTCGTTAAATACCAGGTGGCCTGCTGCATAATCCCAGATGTTTTGCCTGCCATGTAAGTAGATATGAACACGTCCTGTAGCCAACCAGCACCAGTCCAGTGCCACGCCGCCAAAACTCCGCTGTGAACTATATGGGGGCTTGGAGGCAATGCGCGCGGCCAGATCTTTATCCAGGCGTTTAAAATCAATTAGCGCCGTAGACTTATCAATAGTGACACCCACCTCTTTACGCAATATGGGTTGATTATTCAGAAATGCGCCTTCACCTGAAGATGCGGTAAAACATTCATCACGTTCCGGATCATACACCATTCCCCACTGGGCTTTTCCCTCTCTTATCAGGGCAAGTGATACCGAATAATAGGGAATGCCCGCCGAAAAATTACTTGTCCCGTCCAAGGGATCCAGTACCCATACACCTTCATGGTTTTCCAGCAATGCCTGTTGCTGCGTTGGTGTCATTTCCTCACCCAGGAACGCGATATCCGGATAGTGTTTCTGTAATAAGTCCTGAACTTGATTTTGTACGGCTAGGTCAGCTTCTGTGAGAAAACTGCCATCCTGTTTTTGGTTACGAATAACCTTTGCAAAACGCGGGCATAACTCCTGGTGAGCAATGTCTTTTATGGCATCAATTATGCTTTTCTTAATCATATTGGTATTTGCTCACTTCCCATGGCATGAAATTTTTTTATGTTATCCCGATGGTAAAACAACAGGCTCTATCCTATATATACATAGTAAGTAATATTAAACAGCCCATACGGGAGGTGTATTATGCATACCATTCATATTCATGTGGATGAAACACTTACTAGGCAACAGCTGGGTGCATTAAAGGAAAAGCTATTATCAATCCCCCACATCACTGATGTTTCCATGAGTCCACAGGATCCTCAAGATTTCCTGGTAGATTTTGAGGAAGCCCATAACACCCCTATTGACGTGATGCATAAATTACATCAGGAGGGACTGCACCCGGACATTGTTTCCTGTTAACTTTTTCTAATAGTAACACCGTGAAAAAAATTCAGGATGTGAAGTCTTACAGTTGAATATCGAGTTAACACATTATTTTACAAAAGTCATGGCCATGATCAGGGCATCCTCACGGCCATTCACGTCCGGATAATAATCTTTACGAATACCAATTTCGTTAAAACCGGCTTTTCGATAGATTTCTACAGCGCGAATATTACTTGGCCTTACTTCCAGGTAAAGGGTATCAGCGCCATGAGCCTTTGATGTTTCAAGGGCATGGTCAAGGATCTTTTTTGCAAAACCTCGCCCCTGGAAGTCCGGGTGTACGGCCAGGGTGAGAATATGGGCTTCTCCGGCAGCAATGGACATGACCACATAACCGGCAACATTATCCTGTTGCTGATAAACCCAGCAGGAATACCCTACCAGTAAGCAATCATTGAAAATACCCCGGGTCCAGGGAAAGGGATAGACCGATTCCTCGATAGCAATGACTTCATCGAGATCAGCCTCCTGCATGGGACGTATTCCATTGAATGTCTCTTTAATGACGGCACTCATATTCTAACTATAGCAATTTTAAAGTTGGCTCACCAAAAACCGCAGGTCTTCCCATGACTTTCTTTTTTCCTGTGGTGCTCGTAATAGATAAGCAGGATGGTAAGTAACCATAACCGGAACGGAAATATCATCCAGGTAATGCAGTTTTCCTCTTAAACGGGCAAGACTGGTGTTGGTCTGTAATAGTCTTTGCGCAGCAATTCTTCCCAACGCCAGTATGACTTTTGGCTGCACAAGTTCGATCTGGCGTCTCAGGTATGGCCAGCATTGAGCAGCTTCTTCAGGACTGGGATCGCGATTTTGTGGCGGGCGACACTTGAGAATATTGGCAATATAAACCTCGTCTCGCTCAAATCCCACGGCCTTTAACATTGCATTAAGCAGTTTACCAGCCCTTCCAACAAACGGTTCACCCTGTTTATCTTCTTCAGCCCCAGGCGCTTCACCAATGAGCATGATATCTGCCTGCTGGTTACCCACACCAAACACAGCCTGGGTTCGTGTCTGGCTTAACTCACATAACTGACATCCAGAAACAACGTTCTCTAATGCACCCCAGTCCAGTGTTTAAACATCGGTTATTGTCGGGC
>JARRJY010000128.1:0-7389 GCA_037388705.1 Gammaproteobacteria bacterium | reverse complement strand
CTTGTTTTGTAGTGTCTTTATGTAGGGAATAGACTTTTATTACGTAGGGGGTTACCTACATTTAAATCCATTTCCGACATCAGGTTGCCAAGTTTTAATACAACCAAAATTCATTACAAAACAAAAACTTACCCTGCTTCCTTAAGATGTCGAATTTGTTTACTTACAAGTTGGAATTAAGTTTAACGAGAAAGACCTTAGCGCTATATAGGTACAACTGTGTATTTGCATGTACGTAGCATAAGTACGTATTTAGGATTTTGTAGGATTTCATAACCTTGCGGTATCTGAAACAGTCAAAAACTAAGGATATAGTACCAATACTTGCGCGCCATTCACTAAATTTTCTTAGTGGCACACAAAATGTGGATAAACTTAGTACGTATCCTCGTTCTGGAAAACCGCAAAAATTGTCTTGAAAATTATGATGATATCGAGTCCAAGCGACCAGTTTCGCAGGTAAGCCAGGTCCAGCTCGATGCGCTTTTTCATTTTATCAACGGTATCCGTTTCCCCGCGGGAACCATTGACTTGCGCCCAGCCGGTAATGCCGGGCTTGACCTTGTGGCGAATCATGTAGCCCTTGATCATGCCGCGATATGCCTCGTTATGTGCCACGGCATGAGGCCTGGGGCCGACAATGCTCATCCGCCCCTGCAGGACATTGATAAATTGAGGCAACTCATCCAGTGAATACTTCCTTAGAATAGCCCCAAGTCTTGTAACGCGGCTGTCATTGCGCGTCGCCTGTTTAATCACATCCCCGTCTTCACAAACTGTCATGGAGCGAAATTTGTAGACAATAATTTCTTCTCCATCCAGACCGTAGCGTTTCTGATGAAAAAGAACAGGCCCGGGCGATGTTACTTTTACTGCGATAGCAATAGCCAGCAAGATGGGGGTGATTAAAACCAGGATCAGCGATGCCAGCACAAAATCACTAACACTTTTTAAAATCCCGTTAACACCGCTAAACGGGGTTTCACACAATGCGACCAATGGCGTACCACCAATATTATCCATCCGTGCCTGGATCAAATCATAAACAAAAACATCCGGGGTAAAATAAATGGATGCTGTCGTATCATGCAGTTCATCCAGTAAAGCCATAACACGCTTTTGATGGCTCATTGGCAATGTTATATAAATGAGATCAACTGCGTTTCTCTTCACATAATCAGGTAACTCATCCATCCTTCCTAGGTAAGCTGCATTGTCACAATTACCGGCCCGCTCAGGAGAACGGTCATCAAAATATCCTATTACATCAAGACCCGAGGCCGGGTCATTGACAATGTCATGGGAAAGTTTTCGTGACCGTTCATTAATACCAACAAGTACCACACTACGGCGATTTTCTTCGTCCTGTAAGCTCAGCAACAGGCAGAAACGGATGATTGCATGGATAATCAGGATAAATGGCGGTGTCGCTACTGCCCACGTATAGAGAAACCTGACATCAAACCCGTCTGTCGTACCTGTGATATAGCCCAAAAATACCAGGATAAGCACCATGAAACCCCAGGAGATCAACAGATTACTGCTTTGCGCTCGTACATCACCGCTACTCCATGATTCGAACAAATCGGCTTCCTTGAAAATCAAGAACGAAAGCAGGAAAACAATGATCGCCATGGCCATGTAAGGGCCTTCAAGCGCGATGCCGTAATAATTGAGAATAAAAACGAATGAACCCAGGGTTAAAAAAGGATCAATCAGCCATTGCGTTAATGACAACAGTGTTGGTAAAACCGTTGTAAATCGTGCTGAATCACCTGCCATACTACAATCCGTCTGGTGTCTGAATTTAAATTAACTATCGGTTTTTCATTCATGAACTTAAACAATGCAGATTACCTTGCTATGCCTTTTTAATAACTGGCCCATTCTGGTCATATTAGTTAAACCGAATCTTCATTTTTCTCCTGGTTGTTCATTTTTTTGCTTGCGTGCTGTCGCACATTTCCCTATCCTGAAAGAGAACTTTAAGAGAACATTTTTGAGTTATATTTTAAATTAATAAATACATATAACTTATTGATTATATGAATAATTACACTCTGTCAAAACAAAAGCATTGGTCACGGGCCATTGCCCTGGTCGATATGAATGCCTTTTTCGCCTCGGTAGAACAACGCGACAAACCGGAATGGCGTGGTCGCCCTGTTGCCGTTACCAACGGCTTGCAGGGTACCTGTATTATTACCTGCTCCTATGAAGCCCGTAGCTACGGCATTAAAACCGGTATGCGCCTTAAAGAAGCGCGCCAGAAATGTCCCGAACTTATTCAATGCCCGGCAGCTCCGGAACGCTACGCGCAAACCTCCTCGGCCATCATGAGCGCTCTTGAGCACATTACACCCGATGTAGAAATTTTTTCCGTCGATGAAGCCTTTCTTGATGTTACGCATTGCCAAAGATTACTGGGCAGCCCCGCAACCATTGCCCAACTGGTCAAACAAACCGTATACGAGGCATCCGGCCTGTTATGCTCACTGGGAATCAGTATCAACAAGGGTATCGGTGGTTACCTGGCCGAGCGTGGTGTCTATACCTGTGGTGATATGGCACGTTTACCTGTCAGTGAACTGGCACGACGCTTTGGTAATATTGGTCGACGTATCTGGAAAATGTGCCGTGGCGAAGATCCGGACAAGGTCACCACCCACGTTGCGGATCCCAAATCCATTGGCCATGGCAAGGTCATGCCACCGGATACCACGGACAAGACGATTATCCTCATGTACATGTTACACATGTGCGAAAAAGTAGCCACGCGTTTACGCCGCCATGAGTTACAAGCAAAACATTTTTATATTGGCCTGAAAACATCGCTGGGCTGGTTAGGTATTAAGCAGCGACTTGCCAATCCCACCCAGGATGAACGATTGATTTACCACTTGTGCAACGGTTTCCTTGAACAGGGATGGCAAGGTGAAGGGGTTCACCAGCTGCAGGTTACCGCGCTGGACCCACATTCTGTAACCGGACAACTGTTGTTATTTGATAATAATGACACTGACATTCAGCTAGGCAAGACCTATCATCAGGTCATGGATAACATTAACCACCGCTACGGCGAACTCAGCCTGGCACCGGCACGTTTATTAAACCGTTCTTCCATGCCCAATGTTATTGCCCCAGCGTGGAAACCTTATGGCCATCGCCAGACCATTGCACGAACCACAGAGAAAAACTGATCATGTGTGGTGGTGTTTATTACAACCATAATGGCCAGGACATCCGGGTTTATTTTCCTAACCCAAAAGCGACATTACCGGTATTAACAAAGGACAAGGAGATTGAATTATTACCGTGGGGACGTCGCAAAGAACAAAGTGGACACCTTCCTTTAGGTGGCTGGGCGCGCCTTGATTCCATTTACGCGGGGCGCTGGGACAAGTGGTTCCCTGTACCGGTCAAGTTACCCGTCAAACAGTTCATGGAAAAAGATATTGAAGGCAACAGTCACTGGTTTGATATCACCAATGGACAGTTTATCCAGGGACTGATAGCCCGGGACAAACATGAACAACGGGTTTACGTGGTAACCATTACACCAGAGTTCGAGGATGCCGTTCATGATCGCTGGCCAAGAATATTATCGGGCATCTAGCTAATAAAAAACTTTAACATATTGTTTAATAGCAGTAAGGGATCACAAATGTACGGGATTTGTATTTAAACACTTAATACATCTTATTACATAAAATGTGTTTCGCTCATCTCGCCCTGAATATCCACCACGACGGTTTCACACATTGGGTTTTTACTCAGGATATAAGCGGCCATCATCACCTGCATATTTTTATTTTCGGTTTCCAGTGCGGTTAAGAGTTTATCAGCGGCAATCTGACAACGTTGCTCGACACTCGGGTTATCGACCCATTCGCGTCCCCACTTCCAGCCTTTGTCCATATCTGCATCCATTTTGTTAAACATTTCCTGGCCTTCTGCCAGCATGGAATCAGGGACTTCAACCGGGAAAGATTGGCCGTCCGCAACAACATTCAGTATCATGACAAACTCCTGAAAGGCATAAGGTTTTATGCCATTAACACAAAAATGTATTCTACCTGATTTACACAATGGAGTAAGCCATCAATGCTCATAACGATTGATAACATTCTTGATGAGGCGCGACTGCAAACCGTGCATAAACTCCTGGATAAAGCACGCTTTGTGGATGGCAAGCTCTCGGCCGGGATGGCGGCCAAGCGCGTTAAAAATAACGAGGAAGTGGCACAGGATGATGAACAATTACAGCAACTCAATAACATCGTGATGGGTAGCCTGGTGAGTAACCCAACTTACCAATCAGCAGTATTACCCCTGCGTGTTGCGACACCCTTCTATGCCCGTTATGGCTCCGGTATGACTTATGGGGACCACGTCGATGACCCGGTAATGGGCCCCATGCAACAGCGCTACCGTTCAGATGTGTCCACCACCGTATTTCTGAATGACCCGGATGACTATGAAGGTGGTGAACTGGTCATCAATACCCATTTTGGCCAACAAAAACTGAAATTGCCTGCCGGCCAGGCTGTAATTTACCCTTCATCCAGTTTGCATCATGTGGCGGAAGTGACCAAAGGTGAGCGAATTGTTGCGGTGACCTGGGCGCAGAGCATGGTACGTGATCCTGCCAGGCGTGAACTATTACATGAGCTCAACCAGGCACGTGAATCATTATTAAAGACAGATGCCGAGTCGATGGAGGCAAAAAAAGTCGATGTCAGTTACGTGAACCTGGTACGAATGTGGGCAGACGTGTAGAAATAAACTTAAGAAATCACTTTAAGAGCACATAAAAAACGGGAGCTAAGCTCCCGTTTTTATTAAACTTTTTACTATTAACTGATTATTAATAGAAAGCTTTTGAACCGGCTTCACCGTGAGCCATATCAGCTACTTCAGTGGCAATATCCTGGTACTTCTGACGGTAACCGTCCAGTTCGTGACCAGATGCTGGTGTGAAGTAATCTTTAGGATCTACACCATTATTGTGTTCGTATTCGATGAATTTCTTCTGCATTGCAATCAGTTCTGCAATTTTTTCTGCTTTTGAGCTCATGTTTTTTTACCTCGGTTTTGCCAAGATTCATTAAAATTCGGTTGGACATATCATCCGTGGAGCAAATGTAGCAGCCTACACCTGCCCCTGCTATATCCACTTT
Organism: Gammaproteobacteria bacterium; assembly: GCA_037388705.1. GTDB lineage: Bacteria > Pseudomonadota > Gammaproteobacteria > UBA6429 > Thiohalophilaceae > JARRJY01. Next base: position 2,209 of record JARRJY010000128.1, on the reverse strand, counting down.
GGCCTATATCTGGCGCTTAGTAACCACCCTTACGTGTAGACTGGGGTAGACCAGCAATTTTACGGCCCTGTTTAGAAGGCATATTTGGGAATAACAGGTACATTTCCTTGGAAGTGACCTTTTTACCCCATTTTTTGCCCATGTCTTTATAAATGGCCCGTTCCATTGGCTCGTTACCATTGTTATTGAAATGCTCATCACGCAGGTATTGCACTACATCCCAGTGCTCCTGAGTCATTTCAATACCTTCGTCAGCAGCCAGTACTTTACCGACTTCTTCATCCCAGTCATTGGCATCAACCAGGAACATGTTATCTGTTACTTCAACAGCTTTACCGTTTACGTCCAAATCCCAATTAGCCGGGATCTACCGCAGCAATACCCTTTTGCGGTAAAAACAGACCGCAGCCAAGCATTCTGCCTTCGCCAATGCCATTTTCCTGCAAGCGAACAGACTCTTCTGGCTCCAGTTCAGCCAGCATCAGGCTACGGGTCATGATGGTTTGATCCGGGGTTTTAATTTCACGTTCTTTGCCGGCCATCATTTTACGTACTTTGACATCCAGCTCTTTTAACTGCGCCAGGGCATCATGCATGAAATCTTCTTCTGACATACCCGCATCACAGATAACATGACGGGCATGCACCGTTGGCAAATCACTTAACAACTTGGTAGTAAACTTGCCCACTTCCAGCTCGTGTCCAGCCACGCTAATGGTTTCACCCACCAGCTTTTCTGCGTCAGGCAGGCGCTCCTTGGGGATACGGATCATCATTTTTTGCCGACGTGAAAGATACATCAGATCATCCTTGCAGCGCTCCCAGCCATTACCTTCTTCAGGACCGGTAATCGGGTGTACCGCGGTGTGCTTTTCATCCGCTAACCATGGCAATGCGGTTTGCAAGGCTTCTGACAAATGATAAATATGTTCAGTCGGTAAACATTTACAGGAAATGCGATATACCACATCGATCACATTATCAGGGACAACAAAGTTGCCCTTTTCGTCTTTGTCTTCACTCCAAAACACTTGGTTAATGACCTCTATGGTTGGGCACTGGTAAAACTGGCTTCCAGGCGATCTTCCCAGTTTTCCGGTGTATCCAGGTAAGTCGGTTTTATGTCCATGCGAAAGAACATTTCACCGGTTTGTTTTGCCTTTTCAGCAACAGCAATTTCTAACTCTTTAAACGACTCAATATCATGTCGTTCGAGAATAATTTCACTTAACCAAAGCATCAGTTTACACCTTGTTTTATAGTGTTAAATCGTCTAACTCTGTATTTACGATACGATCAAAATAACGCGCACGATATAGCAAACGTTTATGTTGTTCATCATCGCTAAAGCCTGTGCGATTATGTAACACGTTGTTACAAATGATGCCTTCCCCCGCATTTAATCGGTAATGCAATACTGGAGAATCATCACTGTTTAAAAACTCTGTTATGCATTCAACTGCCTGGCGCGTAATATCATTATCCTTCCAGATAATGTTTCGGGTTCGCGCAGAATAACGGCAATGCAAAGTACCGTGTTGCGGATCAACCGAAAACACCGGACCGGCCTGTACGCCACGAATTTCCTCCCCAGCTTCCACATTAGGGGGAATAATCATGGCATCAAGCTCCATGAGAGCTGATATATAGGCGGGATTGGTATCTCTCAAGTGGATATACAGTAATTCATGGTCCAAAAGTGCATTTTCCCCACCTTCTGCGGCAGGTTGCACACAATATAAATTAATGCCTCGAATTTGCTGATCCAGGGTGTTGTAATAACCATCACAGTGCCAGCTCAGACGCATGTTTGAGTAAGGAATGTAACCTTTCTGACGGCCATCCGGCCGGTAGCTAAGTGATGTAATGCTATCCTCATCGGCACAGATATTACTGTCCAGGCGATGTAAACCGAGCTGTTCACCCAGTTGCTTGATGATCTTCTTATCCGCATCTTTAGCACACCTTATTATATAGATGGCCATATTGTTGGTTTGACAACGCTTGAAAATTTCACTCTTCTCCTGCTCGCTTAACGCGTTGGGATCATCAATTTCCACTTTCAGTTCATCAGCTGATTTAGCCACATTTGCCAGCTTCCAGCTACGCCATTGCTGGTAGGCCGCATCATTATTTAAATCAAAGGGATTAAAATCCTGGCTGTTATAAAGCTGCTTCAAAGTCATTCAAATAGTTTCTTCAGTGTTGC
>JARRJY010000127.1:0-3193 GCA_037388705.1 Gammaproteobacteria bacterium | reverse complement strand
CGTTTCATTTTTTACTTCCCCTTAAGAGTTTAAACTTCTTCACAGTGCAGCCACGACCGCATCACCCATGTCTGCAGTACCCACTTTCTTCATACCATCAGAATAAATATCCGGTGTTCGCAAACCCTGGTCCAGCACTTTATCCACTGCCTTCTCAATGCGATCAGCCATTTCACTTTCATCCAGTGAATAACGCAACATCATGGCAACTGAAAGGATAGTTGCTAATGGGTTTGCAACACCCTGTCCGGCGATATCCGGTGCAGAACCATGGATCGGTTCATACATACCCTGTCCTTTTGCATTTAAAGACGCCGAAGGCAGCATACCAATCGATCCGGTTAACATGGCAGCACAATCCGACAGGATGTCGCCAAACATATTGGTGGTTACCATTACGTCAAATTGTTTTGGTGCACGTACTAGTTGCATAGCTGCGTTATCCACGTACATGTGTGATAACTCGATATCATCATGACCTTTATGTAATTCGGTCACAGTTTCTCGCCATAGTTCTGTGCATTCCAGTACATTGGCTTTATCAACCGAACAGACCCGGCTATTACGTTTACGGGCGATATCAAATGCCACTTGTGCAATCCGTTTAATTTCTGATTCACTATAAGCCAGCGTGTTGTAGCCCTGTTTTTCGCCATTTTCCAGTGTACGTACACCACGTGGTTTACCAAAGTAAATTCCACCGGTTAACTCACGCACGATCATGATATCCAGACCAGATACCACTTCAGGTTTTAATGTTGATGCATCGGCCAGTTGCGGATAAAGAATGGCCGGGCGCAAGTTGGCAAACAGGTCAAGTTCTGCACGCAAACCCAACAGGCCTTTTTCAGGGCGAACTGAAATATCCAGCGACTCCCATTTATATCCACCCACCGCGCCCAGTAAAACTGCATCCGCTTCTTTTGCTTTGCTTAACGTCTCTTCTGGTAACGGGGTACCGGTTGCATCATAGGCAGTCCCCCCGATCAGGGCTTCTTCCATTTCCACGTTAAGTCCATCCACCTGCAATGCCTTGATGACTTTTACGGCTTCAGCAACAATTTCCAGACCAATACCATCGCCTGGCAGTACGAGAATCTTTTTAGCCATTTTAATAACCTTTCTTAAATTTTTCTAACTGAATAACCAGGGTGCTTCTTTTGCTCGACGCTGTTCATACGCCCTGATATCTTCAACATGCTGTAATGTTAAATCGATATCATCCAGACCGTTTAACAGGCGATGCTTACGAAATTCATCGATCTCAAACTCAATTACTGAACCATCAGGCTTGGTAATAGTTTGCTCTGCCAGGTTAACATCAAGCTGATACCCGTCGTAGGCTTCAACTTCTTTAAACAATTGATCGATAACATCTGCATCCAGCTTGATTAACAAGATGCCATTTTTAAAACTGTTGTTATAAAAAATATCTGCAAACGATGGCGCAATAATGACGCGAAAACCGTAATCCGCCAATGCCCATGGAGCATGCTCACGAGACGATCCACAGCCAAAGTTTTCTCGTGCAATCATAATCTGTGCACCCTGGTAACGATCCTGGTTTAATACGAAATCTTTATTCAAGAGACGTTTGCTATTATCCATACCGGGTTCGCCATGATCCAGGTAACGCCATTCATCAAACAGGTTCGGGCCAAAGCCGGTGCGCTTGATAGATTTCAAAAACTGTTTAGGAATAATCGCATCGGTATCCACGTTAGGACGATCCATCGGTGCTACGATCGCTTTTAAACTGGTAAATTTATCCATATCTAAGGTCCCGTTAACTTATATTTTATTTACTTCTTCCAGAACACCATCCCAGAATCTGATTCGAGCATTAACTGCAATTTCTGCAGCGTGAATGGCTTCCTGTTCTTTATTCGCATCCCCATCACATAGAGAATTCAATAACCGTAATGATAGTGGTGCATGGAAATCCTCATCCAGATGTACATGACGATTCAGGTAATAATGAAAAGCCGGTGCCTCCTTATCTGTTACACCCAGTTTTTCCAGAAATGACCTGAACATGCCAGGAATAATATGCTCACGCCCCAGCGCCAATGCTGCCGCCACCCGGTGTGACTTGCCTGACTCGATAAAGGCAAACGTTTGTTGAGAAAACTGCCTTGAAGGTTCAGGTACATTCTCCTGTTTAAGCGCATTATCAATATTCATTTCTGACAAACTGTTAACAAAGCTACGCACATAATTTGCATTAGCACCGACCTCCTGCATCGCGGCACAATACAACTCAAAATGACTGCTGAAATCATATTCCCCTTCAGAACCAGGCATTACCTGATCTGACTCTTCTTCAAGAACCAGTTCATTGATAAAACGTGCCACATCACCATCTTTCGCTGGTACCCATGGATATCGAGCTGGGGTTATTTCATTCTGCAGGAATTTTATGAGCGACATAAAATCCCATACAGAATAAACATGATGCTCCATAAAACAACGTAACCGCTCAATTGAACTGACAGCTTCATAGATTGGATGTGTTTCCAGTCTTTCTTTAAAACCATCAATTACCTGTTCAGTTATTAAAGTCATCGAATCAAACTTCATAAGTTAAAACCTAAATTAATTCACGTACATCAACAAAGTGGCCAGTAACAGCAGCAGCAGCAGCCATTGCCGGACTGACCAGGTGCGTTCGGCCACCCTGTCCCTGCCGACCTTCAAAATTACGGTTTGAGGTTGATGCACAACGTTCCCCGGGCTCCAGGCGATCAGCATTCATAGCCAGGCACATGGAACATCCTGGTTCACGCCATTCAAAACCAGCCTCGATAAAGATTTTATCGAGCCCTTCTGTTTCAGCTTGCTGTTTTACTAAACCAGAACCCGGTACAACCATAGCCAGTTTAATGTTATCAGCCACTTTGCGACCTTGAGCCACTTGTGCTGCGGCACGTAAATCCTCAATGCGAGAATTAGTACATGAACCAATAAACACTTTGTCCACGGCAATCTGGTTGATTGGGGTATTGGCTTGTAGATCCATGTAGGCTAAAGCCTTGCGCATTCCATCAGCCTTAACACTATCACTTTCCTTATCCGGATCAGGCACTTTGTCTCCTACGGCTACAACCATTTCTGGTGAGGTGCCCCAGGTCACCTGTGGCTGGATACTGGCTGCATCTATTCTCACAACCTCATCAAACTCGGCATCATCATC
>JARRJY010000126.1:0-3287 GCA_037388705.1 Gammaproteobacteria bacterium | reverse complement strand
CAAACATTAGCGTAAGAACCAATGGCACCGCTATTCAGTCGGCCCAACCTGTGGCCGATGCCCGACTGTTTATCGTTTGGACGAACTCAATACAGTTTATTTAACGCCAAAACCGTAGATAACCATTTTCGACATCAAGCCTAACGCATCCCGATAAGGCACTGTACCGGATTCACGGATGATTTCACGACCTTCATTTGAAGTAGCAAACAGAATAAAATCCTGTACCTTTTTTGATGGTGATGGACCGGTTACCAAGTATAAGGGGCGATACAAGCCGTAATTACCGCTTTTTACATTTTCAAAACTCGGGGAGCGCCCGTCAAATTCAGCGATGTTAACTTTACGTTTTTTTGCGCTACTAATTCCCGTAATTCCAATACCATAGGGATCTTTCTCGATACCCTTTTCCAAAGGACCTGAAGACGGTACTTTATATTTTGTTTTAAATTCTATGCTTCCGTCCTGGAAAATATATTGACGAATAGCATAACCAACACCGGAGATTTTGCTTTTTCTTACATAAAGGTTAATGGGCGCATCTATCCAACCCAGTTGTTTCCAGTTTTTAATTTTACCTAAATAAATATCTTTGATTTGTTGCGTGCTAAAACTTTTTACTGGATTATCCGGATTTGTAATCACCGCCAACGCATCCCACGCCACCGGGTAAACCGTTGAAAATAGCTCTGAGTGATTAAACTCAGGCAAAGGCATACGACAGGTGCCGCCCATGTCAATTTTTAATGCCACAGTATCCCGAATGCCGCGGGTTGCACCACCGCCTTCGAGAACAACCTTAATGTGGGTTTTTTCCGTGTATGCTGCCGCCAGCTCTGACATAAATGCTTTTTTAGTTATCCCGCAACCTGCCCAACGAATTACATTGTTATCATCTTCCAGTTCCTGCGCACTACTAGCCTGACCAACTAACACCAGTGCCAATAGCAACGCTATCATCGAGACCCGCAGTACCTTAAAAAAACTCATTACGACTTCTCCCTATGACACCACTAGAAAAATCAGCGGCTCACAATATCTATCTGGCTTTTATTGACAGCAATTGACATTAATTACCAGTGTAACGAAAAATAGCCGTCGATCACTGATATAAATTAAAAACCGCAGTAACGAATACTATTTAACAAATAAGAAACATTAACAATAAAAAGTTACGCAAGGGGAAAATACAAACCATCGCCAAATAATATAACCCCAGGCCTTATACTTTCTATAAATAAAAAATTTCGATATTGAAAACCAAACCTAACCTAGACACGCATATTATTTATGGGATCTACTGCTAGAAATGGCTGTCAATTATAGCTCTTTTTCTAACCAACAGTAATACATAACGCCATGGTCAGGCGCCAGTGTAGCATTTTTCATAGGATTTCGCTTACGCAATCCATTCGTTTGTAAGAAATATACCAGTTTCTTATCACTCACAATATTGATGAACAACATATAACATCATGAAATGACTAGATTTTCTGGCAATTTACATAGCCAGTAAATTTGTTGTTAAACGAAACCTTCATTAACAATATACTCAGTCACAGCATTGAAAATAAGACAAACAAGGCGATGCTACCCTAAATGTGCACGGCCAACTGATTAGCCCAATGATGACTATCACCCGGTTGTAAGATATGAAAGCATGTTCTTCGATATCGAATATTTGTGGCGTTAAATTGCCGATCAAAAAGATTAGCGGGAGTTTCACCCTACCAAATGGCAGTACATCTCATTAGCATGAGCCACTGGATTTACGCTTACAGGCGAAGCTTCTATACAGAGCACAATACAACATGATGGTTTATCTAACTGCCTGTTCCGCGGTTATCCGCGACTATCACCAACAAAGCATGTAAGGTAAAATGTAAACACTAATGGCGCAATCTTTGCAAATATATACTTAACCAAATTCGGCCGATATAGATTACCAAGGCCCTGATCTGAAACTATTCCCTAAATAAATGAAACCGTTTCACGGGTAGCCGACAATTACTGCTAGCTGGGTAACAAGTATACATTAGTGTTAATAGTTAAATTCTGGTTAAAACCGTTTCAAAAAACCGTTATCATGAGAGCAATCAGGGCGTATATTATAAGATTCTCGTTCTACAATGGATTTTCTGATTTAAAAACAGAAAATTCCGATGTAAATATACACAACAGTAGTTTCACGCAATCCCCCCAAAACTATATAATTATGCTGGCAAATTTATTCCAGGTTCATATAAGGGGCGTCTTGGAAATTGTCTTTGGGATCGAGTCTTTTGGATCGAGAGTCTGGTAGTCGTGTAATGTATTGTTCACGATATTCCTATAACAATTATTTGTGGTAATCCTGGAAAAATTACGTGGTATTTAGTGATCTTCTAATCTTACTCGGCGAGTACGCCATGTTACTGGTATATGTACTGCCAATTGGTATCGCAGTGCTATGGACCCATCACCGCAAACATAAGAAATATGAAGAACATAAAGCGGCGCTGGAAGAAAACGTAAAAGCTGGTCTTACTGAGCCCGCCTCCTTGCATCCACTGATCGATCCGAATTTATGCATCGGATGTAATTCCTGTGCAGAAGTATGCCCTGAAGGCGATGTCATCGGTATTATCGATGAAAAAGCCGCACTGATTAATCCTACCCTGTGCATTGGCCATGGCGCCTGTGCGGAAGCTTGCCCCGTCGAAGCTATCATGCTTGTATTTGGAACGGAAAAACGCGGTGTTGATATCCCCTACGTTAATGAACATTTTGAAACCAATGTGCCAGGTGTATTTATCGCCGGTGAGCTGGGTGGCATGGGGCTGATCCGAAACGCCATTGAACAGGGCCGCCAGGCAATGGAATCAATCATCAACAAACCGGGCATTAAACAGGGGAATGAATTAGACGTGGTGATTATTGGCGCAGGGCCCGCCGGCTTTTCTGCCACGCTGGCTGCCTATCAAGCCGGTTTGAATTATGTCACGGTTGAACAAGAGTCACTTGGTGGCACAGTCGCGCACTTTCCACGCGGCAAACTGGTTATGACTCAGCCAGCGGAGCTACCTATTGTTGGTAAAGTAAAATTCACCGAAATTTCCAAAGAGCAATTACTGGGCTTCTGGCACAAAGTCGCTACCAAGACGGGTATTCGGATTAACTTCAAGGAGCGTATGGAAACTATTTTACGCACTCAAACCGGCTTTGAAATAACTACCACCAAAAATACTTACCGAACGAAAAATATACTGTTAACCATTGGGCGCCGTGGCACGCCGCGTAAACTGGGT
>JARRJY010000125.1:1069-4474 GCA_037388705.1 Gammaproteobacteria bacterium | reverse complement strand
TTATCAGAAACCAATCGCTTTATTATTCTTGATGAAGGTGATATTGCGCTCATTACAAAAGAAAAAGTCACTGTCTTCGATACAGATAATAACGAAGTTAAACGGACCGTACATGAAAGTAAACTCAAGGGTGATGCAGTAGAACGTGGTGAATTTCCACACTACATGCTAAAAGAGATATTCGAACAACCACACGCTATAGCTGAAACACTTGAAGGGCGTCTGACTGAAGATAAAGTACTAGAAGCCAGTTTCGGTGCAAATGCCAGTGAAGTTTTTGATTCTATAAAAAACATACAAATTGTCGCATGTGGAACAAGTTATCATGCAGGGCTTGCGGCCAAGTATGGTATTGAATCCGTTACTAATTATCCCTGTAATGTGGAAGTAGCCAGTGAGTTTCGATATCGAAAACACGTGGTACAACCGGATACGTTGTTTATCGCTATTTCACAGTCCGGCGAAACTGCAGATACCCTTGCCGCATTACGTCTCGCCAAGGAAATTGGTTATAAACATACCATGGCGATATGTAATGTGCCTGAAAGTTCACTGGTACGTGAATCAGAGCTGGTAATGATGACACGGGCTGGCCCGGAAATTGGTGTGGCATCAACAAAAGCATTTACCACACAACTCACCGCGTTGTTACTATTAATCGTGGTATTGGCAAGACGTTCAGGACTTGATGCTGAGCTGGAAGCGAAGGTTGTCGATCAACTTCGTCATTTACCGGGTTGTATTGAAACCGTATTAGAGCTTGATAAGGAAATCAAAGCCATGGCTGAGAAGTTTGCGGATAAAAACCATGCACTTTATCTGGGTCGAGGAATGCATTATCCCATTGCGCTTGAGGGTGCACTGAAGTTAAAAGAAATTTCTTACATTCAGGCAGAAGGGTATCCGGCGGGTGAACTCAAACATGGACCATTGGCACTGGTTGATGAAAATGTACCCATTGTCGCTGTGGCGCCAAATAACAGTTTACTGGAAAAACTAAAAGGCAATTTACAGGAAGTCCGTGCCCGTGGTGGCCAGTTATATGTATTCGCAGACCAGGACACCGGTCTTGATAACGAGGATGGAATAACAGTTATCAAGGTTGCACCGGTAGACAAGGCTATATCATCAGTTATTTTTAGTGTGCCGTTACAGTTACTTGCCTATCATGTTGCTGTGTTAAAAGGTACCGATGTAGATCAGCCGAGAAACTTGGCAAAGTCTGTTACAGTTGAATAATTACTCAGTAGGCAAACCGGCAAGCACCCATTCCGGGTAACCATCTTCAAGTCGACGAGCTTTTAGGCCTTTTGCTCTCAGTTGGGCAACTGCATCAAAAGCCAGTACACAGTGGGGACCGCGGCAGTAAGCTACCACTTCCTGGTTTACCTCCAGTTCATTAAGCCTTTCTTCCAGTTCACTGAGAGGGATATTGATAGCACCGGGGACATGGCCGGCGGCATATTCTTCACTTGGCCGTACATCCAGAACCGTTACAAGGTCATGTTGCACCCGTTCCAGCAGTTCATCACGCGGGATTGGTTCAAGTGAGTCTTTTACTGTCAGGTAGGTATTTACCAGGCGCTCAACTTCAGCCACGTGGCGTTCAGTCACCAGTCGTAGAGAGTCCAGCAGCCCAATTACGTCTTCACCGCTAATCCGATAGTAGACTTTTAGCCCCTGCTTACGTGAGCTGACCAGTCCTGCCTGGCGTAAATGTTGTAAATGCTGTGAGGTATTAGCCACGGTCAGTCCGGCAACCTTGGCAAGCTCTTCTACGCTACGCTCACCCTGGGCTAAAAACTCCAGTATTTCCAGGCGGTTACCGTTGCTCAAAGCTTTGCCAACTTGGGCAAATTGGGAAAAGAGATCGTGTTTGAAATTCCCGCTTGACATATCAATCACCTGAGCTACTCTATTGATCAACTAATCTCTTGAATACTTGCAAATGATTTAATTAGTATAGCACAGCATTTTGTCTATGATATTGAGTGCACCCGAGAGAGGCAGGAGTAATAAAAGTGGATATTAATGAATTTGTCATGACCAATGAAAAGCCCATTCGAATGAGTTTCTTCTTTGGCATTCTGGTTGTCATGGCGATTTGGGAAATTGCTGCCCCACGTCGCGCCTTAACCACTTCCAAGGTGGTGCGTTGGACAAATAACCTTGGCCTGGTATTTTTCAACAGCTTTTTATTGCGCGTGATTTTCCCGGCCGCCGCGGTTGGTATGGCCGCCTTTGCCAGCGAAAATGGCTGGGGCATTTTTAATTATTATGATGTGACATTCTGGCTTACCGTTATGGTCTCGGTGGTTGTTATGGATTTCATTATTTACCTGCAGCATGTGATGGTCCATGCCGTACCGGCTTTATGGCGTTTTCATCGCATGCATCACGCGGACCTTGATTTTGATGTCACCACCGGCGCACGCTTTCACCCTGTTGAAATCATTTTTTCCATGTTAATCAAGTTTGCCACTATCGTGGTACTGGGCCCGCCGGTGATCGCAGTAGTAATATTTGAAGTTTTATTAAATGCCACCGCTATGTTTAATCATGGCAATGTCCGCTTGCCCCTGGGGCTGGACAGGGTATTACGTTGGTTAGTGGTAACTCCTGATATGCACCGCGTGCACCATTCCGTTGAAGATGATGAAGCCAATAGTAACTTTGGCTTTAACCTGCCATGGTGGGATCGCCTGTTTGGAACTTATCGTGATCAACCACGCAAAGGCCATGATGGTATGACTATAGGTATTCGTAAATATCGTGAGCTCAAACAGGTTGCCTGGTTCCCGGGCATGTTGATGTTACCGTTTAAAGGTAAAGTTTCTGATTACGCAATTAATCGCCGTCAATGGAGTGCTTCTGAAAAATAGTCAAGTATGAAAAATTTCTTACGTATTTTTGTCTTGTTATTGTTAGTGGCTGGTATTGCTGTCGTAATCATTTACCGTGACCAGCTAGATGCAGCCGCACTTGAAACCTGGGTGAAAGATGCCGGTAGGGCTGGTCCTGTCCTGTTTATGTTGATTTATACTATTGGTACCGTCTTCTTCTTGCCGGGTTCAGTACTTACACTGGCAGGTGGTGCCTTGTTCGGCCCGGTACTTGGTACCTTTTATAATTTAACGGCCGCAACCCTGGGTGCCATGATTTCATTTGTTGCTGCACGGTACCTGGCGCATGACTGGGTGGAGAAAAAAGCCGGTGGTCGCATGAAACAGTTAAAGCAGGGTGTGGAAGGAGAGGGCTGGAAGTTTGTGGCTTTCGTGCGCCTCGTACCCCTGTTTCCATTTAACCTGTTGAACTACGCCTTAGGTTTAACAAAGATTAAATTCAGCCATTACTCAATTGCTACCTATGTTTGCATGTTACCAGGTGCAATTGCATATACCTACC
>JARRJY010000125.1:0-1060 GCA_037388705.1 Gammaproteobacteria bacterium | reverse complement strand
GGGGAAGATATGATACAGAAAATCATGCTGGCACTTGCGCTTTTAGCTATTGTAGGTTTTTTACCCAGCCTGGTTGGACACCTGCGTCGTGGCCCCATGATGGACGTGGAAACCCTGAAACGGAAACTGGATGCAAGTGAAGATATCTTATTACTGGATGTGCGTTCAGCAGCAGAGTATGTAGGTGAGCAGGGTCATGTCAAAGGTTCGGTATTAATTCCAGTTGAAGAACTGGATAAGCGAGTTTCAGAAATACAGGAATTCCAGGAAAAAACCGTCATGACTATATGTCGAACTGACCGACGCTCTGCAAAAGCAGCACAAATTTTAGCAAAACACGGTTTTGCTGATGTACATGTGGTCAGAAATGGAATGACTGCCTGGAATGAAAGTAACTTTGATACAGGTTAACTTGTAAGAAGTTTATATCTTTATATTCAAGACAACTTAACCCGTAATAATTTTCTGTTTCCGCTTTTATCTTTTCCAGAAACCTGGGGTAAGTAGTATCAGGATAGTAAAGAGTTCGAGGCGTCCGAGCAACATACAGCCAGCCAGAATTATTTTTTGCCAGTCTGTAATATTCTGAAAGTTAGCGGCAACCTCGCCCAAGCCAGGGCCGAAATTATTCATACTGGTTGCCACGGCCGAAAAGGCAGTAACCTGGTCAAGACCACCAAGCATCAGCAGTAACATCGCCAGTGAAAATACAGCAACATAGAGCGCAAAGAATCCTCTTACACCACTTAAAACAGTTTCATCATAGACTCTACCTTTTATTTTTAAGGGGCGGATAATTTTAGGATGAATAAGGCGAATAATTTCCTGGTATCCCTGTTTAGCCATCAACATTACGCGTATCACTTTCATCCCCCCGGCAGTAGAGCCCGAGCAACCTCCTATGAAGCTAAGAAAAAAGAGAAAGGTAACAATAAATGCAGGCCATACAGAAAAACTTTCAGTGGTATATCCTGTGCTGGTTATCACTGACATGGTGAGAAAAGTTGTATGCCGGAGTGATTCAAGATATGTCGGATAGGTACCTGATAATGATAATTTC
>JARRJY010000124.1:0-4077 GCA_037388705.1 Gammaproteobacteria bacterium | reverse complement strand
GAAACGTTATACCATTGAAATGAGTGGTGTAAAGAAAGGTCACCGGGTACTCGATCTGGCCGGTGGCACGGGTGATCTGGCTGCCAAGTTTGCACGCATTGTCGGCCAGGAAGGTCACGTTACCGTGGCTGATATCAATGACTCCATGCTTAAGGTTGGTCGTGAACGTCTCACTGACAAGGGTGTCGTCGGTAACATTGACTACGTGCAGGCCAACGCGGAATGCCTGCCTTTTCCCGATAATTATTTCGATGCCATAACTATTGCCTTTGGCCTGCGTAACGTAACCGATAAGGATGCAGCCTTACGTTCCATGTTTCGCGTGTTAAAGCCTGGTGCACCATTACTGGTACTGGAGTTTTCCAAGCCAACCAGCCCGGCGTTGAGTACACTCTATGATACGTATTCATTTAAGCTGCTACCCTTTATGGGCAAGGTGGTTGCCAATGACCCCGACAGTTATCGTTACCTGGCCGAATCGATTCGTATGCACCCGGACCAGGAAACACTCAAAGGCATGATGCAAAATGCCGGTTTCGAACGTTGTGAATATTTTAATTTAACAGGTGGTATTGTCGCGTTACATCGCGGTTATAAAGTGTGAGTTATCCAGCACAACAGGCTAATATTCAATACGCCGGCTTCTGGCGACGTTATTCTAAGCGCACCTTTCATGTACCTGGCAATTGGCCACGAATACCTGTTCTGGCTTGCCGGTAACGAGGATCGTCTGCACGATATCAGTAGCCTGCCGTTTTTTCTCCACAAAGTTATTTATTTTGTTGTGATATTTATTTTCTGGATCACCATGAGTACCACGCCGGGTAAACTGCTGATGGGGTGTCATATTGTTGATGCTGATAGTTTGCAACCTGTTTCCCGCAAGCAGGCCATTATCCGCCTGGCCGGTTATTTTATTTCCGCGTTGCCGCTTTATCTCGGTTTTGTCTGGGCAGCATTTGATAAACGCAAACAGGCTCTGCATGACAAACTGGCGAAAACACTGGTGTTATACCATTCTGATGACTATGCCAGTAAATCTATCGAAGAGCTGGAACAGGAATTTAGCAACGAGAGCGGGAAAACAGCCTGATGCTAAAAACCGAATTTAAGCTGGCCATCATCGGCGTACTGGAAAACGCACTGAACCAGTACCTGCAACTCGACCCGGATAGCCAGCAGATGCTCGCAAAAATGGAAGGCAAGTGCCTTGCTATTGAATTAAAAGGACTGGATATCACCTTGTACCTGTTGGTGGATACCAAAGGAATACAGATTTTCAGTGACTTTCCCGAAACCCCTGATGCCACCTTATCCGGTACACCTATGGAATTATTCGGCCTTGCACTGGAAAAACAGCCAGGGCCGGCCACGTTTACTGATGGTGTAAAAATTTCCGGTGACACCGGGCTGGGCCAGTCGTTCAAGCGCCTGTTTGACTCCCTCGATATTGACTGGGAAGAGCATGTATCCCGATATACCGGTGACATTGTGGCCCACAAGTTGGGTAACCTGTTCCGTATGGGTGTTGATTGGCAACAACAGGCCAGCGACATTATCAGGCAGGACATCTCCGAATACCTGTTACAGGAAGACCAGCTGGTACCTGAAAAAACTGAACTGGAAGCCTTCTACTCACAAATTGACACTTTACGTGATGATACTGAACGCCTCCAGGTGCGCATCCAGAGACTGAAATCCCGGCTCTCGGACTCCTAGCTAAAAACCATTTTATCCCTCTATATAAAAGTTAATTTGCACTGCTCGCTGGTGCAGGCACAATGACAGGCTCGGTAAATATCATGCAATTGACATGGTATTGGAGTATGCTTTCACTCCCTGAATAATCGACCAAATTAATACAACTAGTGCCCGCCAACGTGCGAGACCAGAACAAGCACAGTGAGTGCAGGAAGTACTTGATGCGAACTGCCAGCGGCAGTTCTGATGCAGGCATTATTTTTTATATAGAGAACAAACAGCTATTCAACTTACCAACAAGGGGTACAACATGGCCGCCAAGAAAAAAGCCAAGAAGAAGGTAGCGAAGAAAAAAGTCGCTAAGAAAAAAGCTAAAAAGAAAGTAGCAAAGAAAAAAGTTGCCAAGAAGAAGGTAGCAAAAAAGAAACCTGCCAAAAAGAAAGCCAGGAAGAAAGCAACTAAACGTAGATCCACACCAAAAGAACCACCCAAGAATGCTTTCTATGCGCAGTCTGGTGGTGTAACCGCCGTCATCAATGCTTCTGCAGCCGGCGTTATCGAAGCAGCACGCAAGAGCAACAAGATCGGCAAAGTATACGCTGGCCGTAATGGTATCATCGGTGCCCTGACTGAAGATCTGATTGACACTTCAAAAGAATCTGCAGCAACTATTAAAGCTTTACGCTACACACCATCCGGAGCGTTTGGCTCCTGTCGCTTTAAATTAAAATCGCTGGAAGAAAACCGTCGTGAATACGAACGCCTGATCGAAGTGTTCAAGGCACACAACATCGGTTACTTCTTCTATAACGGCGGTGGTGACTCTGCCGATACCTGTTACAAGGTCTCACAACTGTCTAAAGAAATGGGCTACCCAATCCAGGCGATCCATGTACCGAAGACGGTTGATAACGATCTGCCTATCACTGATAACTGCCCGGGCTTTGGCTCTGTTGCCAAGTATGTTGCGGTATCGACACGTGAAGCTTCATTCGACGTTGCTTCCATGGCAAAAACATCTACCAAGGTGTTCATTGTTGAAGTCATGGGACGTCACGCAGGCTGGATTGCTGCAGCCGGTGGCCTGGCATCAACTGAAGATACCTTTATTCCTACTGTTATCCTGTTCCCGGAAGTGGAATTCGATAAGGAAAAATTCCTCGCCAAGGTTAAGGCAAACGTTGAGAAACACGGCTACTGTTCCGTTGTTGTTTCTGAAGGTGTGCACTGGCCAGATGGTCGCTTCCTGGCGGAAAGTGGCCTGAAAGATGCCTTTGGCCACAGCCAGTTAGGTGGTGCAGCAACAGTTATCAGTGGCATGATCCAGTCTGAGCTGGGACTGAAAAACCACTGGGCAGTTGCCGATTACCTGCAACGCGCAGCTCGTCATATCGCCTCTAAAACTGACGTCGACATGGCTTATGCCATGGGTAAAGCGGCTGTCGAGTTTGCAGTCAAAGGACACAATTCAGTTATGCCTACAGTAGTACGTGTCTCCAACAAGCCATTCAAGTGGAAAGTCGGCATGGCTGACCTGAGCAAGGTTGCCAACGTAGAGAAAATGATGCCTGAAAACTTCATTAGCAAAGATGGTTTTGGTATCACCAAGGCATGCCGGACCTACATGGAACCGTTAATCAAGGGGGAAGACTATCCGCCTTATAAAAACGGAATGCCAAAGTATGTGCGCATTAAAGGCGTAGCCGTACCGAAGAAACTTAAAGGTACATTTGAACTTTAATTAATAAAAGTTCATAAAAGTCCAAAGGCGGTACTAAAAAGTACCGCCTTTTTTATTTTTGAGTTAGCAACATTCTGGCAAGAGCAGAGAACAGGTAAAAGCCCAGATTAAAATAGGGGATTTTCCCAGCCAGGGCCATGCCGCTTAGGAAAAGCACAAAATGCCTGTAAAATCATCGTCGAATGGGCATAATTTAAGTATTTCTTAAGGTTTAGCTTGTAATCTTTCCCCATAAACACTAAATAGCGCCATGCACGAAGTAACTCGTGTGCGGTGTTTGTTCTATGGCATGAAGCAGGTCCAATGCATACTCTAAAATCAATTTTTTCCAAATTAACCAGGCTCTTGGAAAATTACCCGGTCCTTTCACTGGCCGTTTTTCTTGTCTTAACAGGAAACTGGGCTTTCTGGTCTGCATTCTTTAAGGCAAGCGGCGAATTGTCCTTTCATGTCGTATTATTTGCTGTTTCGGCATTAGCGTTCACTTTTTTACTTCCAGTATTCCTGGTTCATTTTTTACGTTTTAAATATATTTTTAAACCGGTGATTATTTTCATACTGGTAATGTCCGCTACGGTGGCTTACTTTATGAATAATTATGGTATTGTCATTGATGTTCAGATGATCCATAACAC
>JARRJY010000123.1:0-3531 GCA_037388705.1 Gammaproteobacteria bacterium | reverse complement strand
GGCACATGGTGTGCCGATGCTAACCAGCGCTGTAAACAGGACGGGGTAAATCCAACCACGTCATTCAATGCCGGATCACTAACTTCATCTTCCGCCAACATGGCGCCTTTGAATAGTTTGTTGGCTTCTGCCAGCAAGCCTTCCCATTCGGCACGTTCGGCATCTGACAAGGTATCCATGCCATGTAAAAACATATCACGACGAAATGCCGGGTAGCCGGCAAACAATTCATCAGAACCTTCACCGGTAACAACGACCTTGTAATTGGCGTTATTGACATGTCGGCTCATGAGTAACTTGGCAACACCCAGCGTGTTATAGATGGTTCTTTCAGTATGCCAGAGTGTTTCAACAAAATTATCATAAAGATGATCGGCTTTCAGTAACATGACATCCTGATCAGCACCCACGGACTCGGCCATTTCCCTGGCGATCGGTGTTTCGTCATAATCACTGTCATCAAAACCAATGGTAAAAGCTTTTACCGGGGATTGCTGGCTTGCCGCTGACATGCCAAGTATTGAACAGGAATCAATGCCACCTGATAAATAGCAGGCAACAGGTACATCAGCTTCCAGTCGTAACTGAACAGCTTCCAGTAACTTCTCTTTTACACCATGGATATAAAATTCTTCATCGCCAGAATCATTTTTCTTTCGTTCTTCCAGTAACGGAAAATCCATATCCCAGTATCGCTGTTCGCGAATTGAAAACTTGCCATGGTTTCGTTCGATGATCACTGCATGACCAGGCTTAACCTGGTGAATATTTTCAAACGCCGTTGTACCCGGCACGATAGTTTGCATTAACTGGTGATAAATACCCTGCGCATTGAATTTACGCTCAACGTCCGGATCAGCAAAAATAACCTTTAATTCGGAACCAAATACAATCTTTCCGTTAGTTTCGGTCCAGTACAGGGGTTTGATACCAAACCTGTCCCTGACCAGCATAAGTCGATCGTGTTTCTTATCAAACAGGGCAAAGGCAAACTCACCACGTAAGTGCTCCAGCATATCTTCCAGGCCATATCGAGGATAGAGGTGAAGTACCAGCTCCGAATCACTCTTGGTGGAAAATCGTGCCCCATCAAGCGTCAGGTTAGCCCGAAGTCGTTTGTAATCGTAAAACTCACCGTTATGCGCCAGTAACAGCTGGTTATCTGAAGAAACAAAAGGTTGCCGGGCACGATTCTCATCCAGGTCAATGATCGACAGGCGCGCATGACTGAAACCTACACCCTGATCTTCCAGAATTTTATAGCCAAAACCATCGGGTCCACGATGATATTGTATTGCCGCCATGTTAACTAACAATTGCGGATCGATTGAGTTACTGGGATTGCTGTGAAAAATACCGGCTATGCCACACATAAAATATAATTAAACCTCGATTTTAAAATTAAAAATTAGAAACGTACCAGGCTGGACATTAGTGCCATGCGTGCAAAAACAGCCCCCCTGGCCTGGGCGAAATACCAGTTATGTTCGGTATCATCCAGGTCAGTGGACAGTTCTTCACCACGTGCCAGTGGATGAAGAATAATAGAGCCTTTTTTCAGAGGCGATGCGTTGCTGAGTTTATACTCGATACCATGCTCTTCGTAAGTATTACCGACCCATGCGATGGCATTGATATAAACAATATCAAATTCAGGTAACTCGGATTCCAGTTCTCTTGTGACGCGTATTTTCAACCCCTCGGTTTCCAGTTCTTCACGCTGTCCCTCAGAGAAAGCGTCTGTTGTATTACAGACAATCACGACTTCATTTATTGCCTGGCTGATACGTGACAGGAAAATCAGTAAGCTACGTACCGTACGCATTCTGCTTGGATTGCCAATGATTCCTATAGTGATTTTACTTTCATTACTCACTTCTTCCATCATTAGCTCTGGTCGCCATTTGAATATCGCGTACATATCAGCCAATGCCTGGGTAGGGTGTTCATCAGTACCATTACCTGCGTTAATGATAGGTATGCGTAATACCTCCAGCATCTCGTAAATTGCTTTTTCATTCGAGTCACGTAATACCACTACGTCACCATAGTGGTTCATCATTTCCGCCACGTCTTTTAGTGATTCACCTTTGGCAATACCCGTCGTAGATGGATCAGTAATTGAAATAATATCCCCGCCCAGGCGATGCCATACACTTTCAAAGGAAAGACGGGTACGTGTACTGGGTTCATAAAAAGCACTGATCAGAATTTTCCCCGTTAACGGAAATTGTCCAAAACTCTGTTGGGTTTCAAACTTGGCAGCCAGGCGGCACAGTTGAATTAATTGTTCTCGACTGAATTGCCTTGCTGAAATAACAGAATGATTGGCCAGCTCTGCTGTCGAGGCAAAATCTTCGTCAACCTGATCTATCAATGCCAGGGGTTGCTCAATTCCTTCCGTCCAGTTTTCTGCTTCGACGGGTTCTTCAAGCTTAGGATGTACTTTTTTTACCATAATTGACCTTTTTTCCAGTCTTTAAGCCATAAAATAATTAAAACAATAGGAGCAATGATTGTTACCATCAGCGCGATGGATACCATTACACTGATAAAACCTGATGATGCAATCATGATATTTCCTCCTCAGCCTTTTTTAGTGTCTTCATTTAATGTCACCCATTCAAAGTTGTCCGGTTTTATCCACATGCTGACCAGGACTATCGTCATGGATATAACCGCCGATACCAGTGCAGCAACATAAAATCCAATAGCAAAATATGACCACAATCCGATGCTGGTACCTGCCAGCATGGCAACACTGGCCCCTGTCGATGAAGCTTTCTTTAAATATAGTCCAGCCACAATCGGCCAAATGGTGCTGGCAACAAAGGCACCGGTAAAATAAAGCAGTGAAGCCAGGGTTGTTAACCGCGGCAAACATAACAGCCAGGTAATGATACCGAGGAACAGGACCACCCAGCGTGCTGCTTTACGCAATTCTTCCCTGCTGGCTTGCGGACGTAGATGACCACGGTAGATATCCTGGAGGACAAGGTCACCGGTAGCGGCTAGTAATGAATCAAGACTTGATGCCAATGCTGAGAAAACCACAATAAAAACAAGTACTGCTCCGGCAAAGCCAAGTAGCCTGGCTGCAACCATTGGTCCAACCATATCGGCTGCAGGTACATTTAGCCCCAGGGCGGGTGTTGCCAGCGCAATAAAACCGGCAACGATAGGAATCGGCATCCAGAATATACCGGCTGTCATATAAGCTTTAAAGCCGACACCTTTTCGAAAGGCAAAAGCACGGCTCCACCAGACATTGGAATGAAATATTTCACCAACTCCAAATAACAGGTTATTGAATAAAAACATGATGGCAGCCGGCATAAGCAGGTTAAGTAATTCAGGGCGTTCTTCCAGTACCGCATCATGCATGGGTTCAAATCCCACTTTGTCGATAGCCAGCCACGCAAGTGTAACAATGGCGACCAGAGCTAATGATGGAAGAAGTGAGTAATGAAAGTAAAATCACTATAGGAATCATTGGCAATCCAAGCAGAATGCGTACGGTACGTAGCTTAC
>JARRJY010000122.1:0-3758 GCA_037388705.1 Gammaproteobacteria bacterium | reverse complement strand
TAACTATAATTTAGATACACTTCATATACAGATGACTTCTGTTTTGTGCGAATTTATGGGCCGGACACGATGAGCTATCAACATGTTCTCTGTGCTGTTGATCTGTCTGATGACAATCTGGCGGTGGCAGTCCGTGCTGCTGAGCTGGCGCGCCATGACAATGCCCGATTGAGTCTCATCCATGTAGTCGAATATGTGCCAATCGATCTGGCGAATGAATTGGTGCTTCCCCATCAACAGGAAATTGAAGAACAACTATTAAAGCGTGCAAAAAAATTACTGGGTGAGCTGGCCGGGGAGATGGGCCTCGATGTGGTATCCGAAATCATAGTTTCAGGTCAAACCAGATCAGAAATTATTCAATTTGCCAGGGATCACGAAGTGGACCTGATTGTGATGGGTAAGCACCGGAAGCATGGTATTTTTAGTATTCTGGGTTCAACAGCGAATGGAGTTTTGCACCACGCGCCGTGCGATATTCTGATTGTGCACATCGGTGAGTAAACCGGACAATTGAATATCAGCTGATAGAAATTGCTAATATATCTTAAATAAATTTAATAATAAGTCATTATCCACTTTTGTCATGACGGTTTGATTTTTTTAGCTTGTCATGTTTGTAACGTAGTGATTCTTTTGTAAATTATTTCTTGAGTTTTTTTCTTCGAATTTCGTTGACACATCTAACGGGTTTGGACTAGCATCTTTGCCCATAGATAAATCTAATGCTAGAAATTATTAGATTAATAATAATATTCTTATATACATAATGGATTGAGTGGCAATTGGAACGGAGGTTCCCGCAGAAGGGGTGTTCTGTGATGTCAATTACTCGGCCAGTAACAATAATAATAAGAAGGCATCATCGCTGCCTGAATACTAAGGGGAGAACAAGCTGTTGCTTAGGCTGGCTTGGATTGGCGGAAGTCTTAAAAGAAACAATCGCAGTAAAGATTGATAGTGGACCTTACCGGATCTGTAGTCGGTAGGGTCGGATTTTGTTGTCGTTAAACATTTAACGGTGCATCAAACAAAATTTCGTAGAAAAATAACAAAAGTATCGAGGATGGAAATGGTAGTGAATAACCGTTTAACAAATCCAGGTAAACGACGTGGAAGGCAAATGTTTACCGCCTGGATGTTTTTCCTGGCCATGTACTTGCTGATTCCAGTTGCGATGGCTGCAAAATATGATGTGGTCCCTCCAGGTGGTTCTTACGATGGTGAAGATGTTGCTCAACCCATCGAGTTTCCCCACATTATTCATGTAAAAGATAATAAAATTAATTGTATGTACTGCCATACCTATGCCCGCAGAAGTAAGGTTGCAGGCATTCCACCGACGAGCAAGTGCATGGGATGTCACAAACTCATCGCTACAGACAAACCTCGTATCCAGAAATTGACCAAGTACTGGACAGAAAAGAAACCACCGCGTTGGAAAAAGGTGCATGACGTTCCGGATTTTGTGCACTTCACTCATGAAAAACATCTGAAAAAATTACTTTTTGATCGTGAATACCCTGTAGAAGACGTCAAGGAAGTGTGCGCTCTCTGTCACGGGAAGCTTGAAGATATGACTGTTGCAAGAAAGATGAAACCACTGAACATGGGTTGGTGCGTTGGCTGTCATATTAAGAACAAAGGACTTGGTGCACCGGGTGATTGCTGGAAATGTCATAAGTAAGCTTGTTAATCAAATCATTAATAAGCTGGCTTGTTAGTAAGTAGAGAATGGAACATAAATTATGAGCGGAAAAATGAACCGTAGAACATTCCTGAAAACCATGGGCTGGGGTAGCGCTGGTACGGTATTAGCTGGTTGTGATTTGCCGTCCACGGTAACGCTAGAAGAAGGTAAGGAAGAAGTTGTTTCTTACCTGATGCCAGAAGAGTATGTGATACCGGGTGTTGGTGTCTGGTATGCATCGACCTGTACGCAGTGTTCAGCAGGATGCGGCATTCACGGCCGTGTAAGAGAAGGAAGGGTGCTAAAGCTGGAAGGAAATCCCGATACCTCAATCAATAATGGCAAGCTGTGCATGATGGGTCAGGCAGGTGTTCAGGGCCATTACAACCCCGATCGATTATCCAGGCCGATGGTGCGTGATGGTTCCAGTTTAGTTGAGACTAGCTGGGAAAATGCTATGACCATCTTGCAGGACAAGCTAGGTTCGGTCAGTGGAGATCGCTTTGCCTGGTTTACTGGAACCATGAGCGGGCATCAACGGGCCCTGGTATCTAACCACCTGGATGCCATGGGTTCCAGGAAACATTATGCACATGAAGTAGTAAACAATGCTGTTTCCCAGGCGGTATACCGGGACATGTATGGTGAGGCCAATCCGCGTTTGCGTATCGATAAGGCAAAAATGGTTTTGTCATTTGGCGCAGACTTTATGGGAGCCAGTCTATCTCCGGTTCAATACGCTGGTCAGTACGCCAAGTTCCGTACCAATAAGCAGCGTGGTTTGTTGGTGCAGGTTGAATCCAAGATGTCGTTAACCGGCGGTAATGCCGATCTGTGGTTACCTATCAAGCCAGGCACAGAAAGCATTCTCGCCCTGGGTATTGCCAACCTGATGCTGAACAAGATCAAGTTAAGCGATGCCGGTATTCCCGCTGATATGCGCAAGTTAATCGATGAACACGGCATAGCGAGGGTTGCCAGGGCAACAGGTATTGCCGGCCATCGAATACAGCGTGTTACTCAATTATTGACAGAACGTTCTCCCAGCCTGGTGCTTGCAGGGCCATCAGTTGAAGGCCATAAGAATGGGTATGATGCAGTGGCCGCTGTGATGATGCTAAATCATATACTGGGTAATGTGGGCAAGACCATCGAGTCTTCCGGGCAGTTCCCCTTCCCACAGTTGGCTGCAAAGCAGGGTAATACTGCTGACCTGGTGGCATTTGCCGATGCCGCCAAAAATGAAAAACTCGATGCGGTAATTTTTTATGGCAGCAACCCGCTTTACAGTGCGCCCGAGGCTCTAGGTCTCAGCGATGCGATGAGCAAGATTGGTTTCAAGGTGAGCATATCCCAGTTCAGGGACGAAACCACCGAAGTTGCCGACCTTGTGTTGCCGGTTTCTTCTTACCTGGAAGATTGGGGTACACAGGTTCCAGCCGAACAGTCAGAAAATACCGCGATACACGTACAGCAACCTCTGATGGAACAGTTGTATCCTGACAGCAAAGGACTGGGTGATATTTTATTGAGCCTGCTGAAGCAACGTACTGCTGATGAGTACGGCAAATTAGAAGATTACTATGCCTATTTGCGTAATGCCTTTGCTGCTATGCCAGTCACAGTGAAGAACAACGCTGAAAATAATAACGAATTCTGGAATAACGCATTGCAGAAAGGCCTTATTCCAGTTGAAACCAAAAATGGAAACCTTGATTCAAAGGTCATTTCTTTTGCAGCACCTGCAGAAGATGGTGAGGAAGGTACCACATTGACATTACTTCCATCTCCACGCCTTGGGTTATATGACGGTCGTCATGCCAACCTTCCCTGGCTTCAGGAAGCACCAGACCAGATTACCAAGGTAGTTTGGGATTCCTGGGCAGAGGTACATCCTGATACGGCCGCCAGCAAAGGTATCAAGAATGGTGATTTGATTCGCGTGACCTCGCAACATGGAAACATCGAAACACGTGCTGTCCTGCTCAAAAGTATGCATCACCAAGCCATTGCCATTCCACTGGGTCAGGGGCACGAAGCCTATGGTCGTTATGCAAAAGGTCTTGGC
>JARRJY010000121.1:0-3851 GCA_037388705.1 Gammaproteobacteria bacterium | reverse complement strand
TCTGCCTGGAATTGCCAGCTGCAATACACGCAAAAGTTCCAGATGCTCGGCTTGTCGCTCAACCACCAAGAAACAGCTAGTCAGTCAGATTGACATCAGGAAGACCTTAATCCCCTGGCAAGATCCTCCTGTATATCTGATATATCTTCCAGACCTACAGCGACTCTCACAAGGCCATCGGTTACTCCCGCCTCAATACGAACTTCAGGCGCCACACGGCCATGGGTTGTCGTTGCCGGATGCGTTATTGTTGTTTTCGTATCACCCAGGTTGGCAGTAATGGAAACCAGCCTCGTATTATCAATTACATTCCAGGCAGCTTCCTTACCTCCTGTCACCTCGAATGACAATACACCCCCGAAACCAGTCTGTTGTCGGGCTGCAAGTTCATGCTGTGGATGTGATACCAGCCCTGGATAATTTACACGGGAGACAGCAGGTTGTTCCGCTAGCCACTCAGCCAGAATTTGAGCATTGCGACTATGCGCCTCCATGCGAATTCGTAATGTTTCCAGGCCTTTTAGAAATACCCAGGCATTAAATGGGCTCATGCTGGTTCCCCCGGTACGTACCACACCAAACACTTCACCACCGACCAACTGCTCGCTTCCGACCACCGCACCACCAATACAACGCCCCTGACCATCCAGGTACTTGGTAGCCGAGTGAATTATGATATCCGCACCCAGTGCCAGTGGTTGTTGCAGGGCCGGTGTACAAAAACAGTTATCGACGACCAATAAACAGCCTTTGCTGTGAGCCAGGTCTGCCAGAGCCCGAATGTCGGCAATCTCTGTCACCGGATTAGAGGGCGTCTCCAGGAACAGCAACTTTGTCTCGGGCCTGATTGCTGACTCCCATGCTTGCAGGTCGGTCAGAGGTACAAAAGATGTCTCTACACCAAACCGAGCAAGGATGTTGTTAAACAGGACGACTGTGGTTCCGAAAATGGCACGCGATGAAACAATATGATCCCCGGATTTTAGTAACCCAAGACACGTTGAAAGTATGGCCCCCATCCCTGAAGATGTCGCCACACAACGTTCCCCCCCTTCCAGCGCTGCCAACCTTTGTTCAAATGTGCGAACAGTGGGATTGGTAAATCTTGAATAAATATTGCCTGGTTCTTCACCTGAAAACCGTGCGGCTGCCTGGGCCGCACTTTCAAATACGTAGCTTGAAGTCGTGAAAATAGGCTCACCCTGCTCACCTTCATTAGTCCTGTGCTGACCAGCACGGACTGCCAGGGTATCGAATTGATATTGTTTGCTCTCGTTATCTGACATACCCGCACCTCATTTTCTGATCCTGATGATATTGATATTTATCATTAATTACGGGCATAAAAAAACCCGCCTAATCATCGCTTAAGCAGGTCCTCATATCTTGCTACCCGCTTTAGCTGTATTTGTAATGCGCCCGCAAGCTGAATACTCAAATCGGCGCTTTTTCATAAACAATCGTATGTAGGTTAGTGAAGCGGCATCATCTTGTCAACCAGATAGTAAAAAATCAGGCTGTATTATGCAGTTCTATAACAGCACTCTCATTTTCCTGCTGTTTGGACCTGACCCCATCATTTCTCTGTTCTTCAATAAATTTCAGATAATCCTGAGTGACATCACCCGTTACATACTCTCCATCGAAGACAGAAGTATCAAAACTATCAACTTCTGCCTTGCCATGGCGTACAGCATCTATCAGGTCATCAAGGTCCTGATAAATCAAGTTGTCAGCACCAATCTCTTTACATATCTGTTTATCATCCCGGTTGTGCCCGATAAGCTCATTCACAGATGGCATATCAATCCCGTAAACGTTAGGAAATCTGACAGGTGGTGCAGCCGAGGCAAAATAGACCTTTTTCGCACCCGCCTCCCTGGCCATCTGGATTATTTGTTCTGATGTTGTCCCTCTTACAATGGAGTCATCAACCAGCAACACGTTTTTTCCTTTAAATTCCAGGTCAATCGCATTGAGCTTCTGTCTGACAGATTTCTTGCGTTGCTTTTGACCAGGCATGATAAAAGTGCGGCCAATATAACGATTCTTGATAAATCCTTCACGGTACACCACGTCAAGCTCATAAGAGAGTTGAACAGCAGAGGTGCGGCTGGTATCTGGAATAGGTATGACCACATCAATGTCGTGGTCCGGGAACTCTCGTAAAATCTTTTTCGCCAGTGCCTCACCCATACGCAAACGTGCTTTGTATACCGAGATCCCGTCAATAATGGAATCCGGCCTGGCAAAGTAAACGTATTCAAATATACAGGGAGATAATTTGTGTTCACGGGCACACTGCTGAGTATGCAAGTTACCATTGATATCTATAAACACTGCCTCACCAGGCGCAATATCACGAATCAATTCAAAACCGAGCGAGTCAATAGCAACACTTTCCGAAGCAATAATATACTCTGCCCCCTTTGGTGTTTCTCGTTTTCCAAATACAATCGGACGTATACCATGAGGATCCCGAAAACCCACAATGCCATAACCTGTTATCATGGTGACCACGGCATATGCGCCATGGACTCGACGGTGTACCCCGGAAACGGCTTCGAAAATGTCACCGGGATCCAGTGTCAACTTTCCTTCCTGCTGAAGTTCATGGGCAAACACATTGAGCAGGACTTCTGAATCAGAATCGGTATTAATATGACGACGATCAGCACGGAATAAATCTCGTTTCAATTCCGCTGCATTTGTCAGATTTCCATTATGTGCCAGCGTGATACCAAAAGGTGAGTTCACATAAAAGGGCTGGGCTTCTGCCGATGTAAAGCAACCTGCAGTTGGATAACGAACATGGCCTATACCCATCGTTCCCTGCAGGCGCAACATATGATGTGTGCGAAAAACATCTCGCACCAGGCCATTATCTTTGCGTAGGAACAATCGGCGCTTATCGCAGGTTACCATCCCAGCCGCATCCTGACCCCGATGTTGCAATACTGTTAGTCCGTCATACAGACTCTGGTTAACGTTCTCTGTTCCGACAATACCGATAATGCCGCACATCAGGGCCACCTCATCATAAGATTACGTGTTCAGTATGATACATTAACAAAAACTACCAAAATAATTGTCTGCCCTTGATTTCAGGAGCAACAAGCTGTTGTAACCAGACAGCAAATTCATGAAATACGTCGATCATCACTGATTCTTTCCACCAAAGATCCTGGGTCATAGTAGTAAATCCAGCCAGTAATACCAGCACTGATACAACTACCACACCTCTGGCAAGACCAAATAGCATGCCAATCATACGGTCTGTAACTTTTAACCCCGATTTCTTGATAAGCTGCCTGGCCAGATTGTTAATTATCGCCATAATCACCAGGGTGACAACAAACAAGATGGTAAAAGCTACAATAATTCGTATTGATGGTACCGATATACCAGCGAGAAACAGGTTCGCCAGATCATCTGCAAAGGTTAGTGCAATCCAGAATGCAGCCAACCAACCGACGAGAGATAATGCTTCTCGAACAAATCCCCGCATTAAACTTATCAATGCAGAAACTACAATTATTCCGGGTATGACTATATCGACCCAGACCACTTCGCATTCCAATTAACTTTAATGACGACCTTCATGAAGAAACCTTGATAATAGTTTCATCCTGGCAACGTTACTGTCATATTGTAACAAATAGAGGTGGTAATAGTGGCCACCAAACACTTTTATATTCCAGCAATCTTCGCTCACGATATTGGTACAGGTCACGGGTAGCTCTGCACCATGCCATTAAGCTTTGCCTTTTTCGCCACTTTCTCTTTCAATTCATCAGCCAGCTTGTGTGTTAACTCAGGACCAACGCGAACCCTGTAAATCATCCCCTGCT
>JARRJY010000120.1:0-3967 GCA_037388705.1 Gammaproteobacteria bacterium | reverse complement strand
GTTGGATTTTCGTTTGAAATACCTGGTATTGGTCGTTGGTAGTATTATATCTATGGCAACCGGTATGATCGCGTTTGCTGCCATGTATCCGCCTGCCATACTCGGTCGGGAAATTTATTATGCCATTGCCTTAAATGGTTTTGGGGCAGGCATGGTGTTCTTTATATTAACCATGCTGTTCGATTTGATGGTTACCCGGCGAGGGTTTTGTCGTTATGTTTGTCCTGGTGGTGCGCTGTATTCATTATTAGGACGATATCGTTTATTCCGTATTAAGCGAGATGTTAAACAATGTAATGATTGCGCCAAGTGTAACGTGGTATGCCAGTTTGGACTTGACCCGTTACGTGATGACTTTACCCAGCAATGTAATAATTGCTCAGCCTGTATCGCTGTTTGTCCTACCGATGCACTTTCTTTTACTGTGAATATTCATGATCTTCCCAACCAGGGTCCTGGTCACCTTGGGCATGTTTATCGTCGTGAACATGAAGATGCAGTCAAACAACAAGAGCAACAATCATGAGGCGGCGTAGTTTCTTACAACGAACGATAATGAGCATTGGTGTTCTGGGCTTCAGTAGTTTGCCCTTTGGTATTTCAAGATTGTTGTTTCCTGATATAAAGGCTGCGGTATCTAACCGTATTCCCTTACCTGGTGCACTGGCTGATCCCCATGCTTTTATTGAAGCCTGTATTGGCTGTGGCTTATGTGGTGAAGTATGTCCGCCAAAATGTATCCTGTTTCATAAATCAGATGGTGGGTCTGAATCAAACAAACCTTATATTGATCCCGCCAGGAAAAGTTGTATTTTATGCGGCTATTGTATGGAAGTTTGTCCCACCGAGGCATTAACTGTGACACCAGTACGTGAGATTGATATGGGGGTTGCTCAGATCGATCGTGCGGCTTGTTACCCCTGGGTAGACCAGGGAGTATGTGGTGCCTGTGTTAGTGTTTGTCCACTTGGTGAGAAGGCGATCGATTTTGCGTTTGGTAATTTTTATCGTCCGGTGGTGCAGGAAGGATGTGTAGGTTGTGGGCAATGCGTTGAAGTTTGTCCGGAACCCAGCTTACCGATAAACATAGTACAACGTTCACAGGGCAGAGTAGCCAAGCATGGCGTAGGTATCCGTCAGATTGAAAAATGGCAAAAAGGCCAGAGGCTTGATTATTAGGACAATGAGTATTTATAAATTTTTACTAGGAATAACTATCAGTAGTTTTTTGCTGGTCAACAGTGTATTTGCACACCATGTGCTGGGACGTCCATCCTATGGTTTGAGTGAAGACTCAAATACTCCACCAAGCATGCAGGTAGAAACACAGATTGGTGAGTATTTCGTTACGTACATGGCATTTCCTGCTTTTCCTAAACCCAATGAAGCTGGGCGGGTTAATCTTTATGCCTCGCGTATCGATAACGGCAATACTTTTGACGGAGAAGTGACCTTTAAAGTTAAAGATGACAGCTGGTTTAGTGACGAGGTAGAAACACTAGGTGTACAGAAACTGGATGATGGTGTTTATCGTCAAGGGTTTATTTTCAATGAAGCCGGTAAATATATAGTTACTGCTGAATTCAGTTCAGGAGGTGAGCCCTATATTATCGATTTTCCGCTACAGATTGGTGAGCCTATGCCAGTCGGGCCACTTGGTCTGGTTGTCATCATACTCCTGGTCGTGATTGTGGGTGTAAATTTTATCCAGCGTAAACGGTTACAGCGACTAAAAGCACAACAACATCATGCGGACATGATCTGAGCCTGGTTAATCCATTATGTATGATTCAATCATCAACATCATTAATAACCTGGTCTATGTTCCGGATGGAGGTATGGTACATCCGGGGTTGCCACCAGGCTGGGTATTGTTTGTCATGTTCTGCATGTTGATGATGACGATTTATGTCACCTGGTTTTCACCATCGTCCACAAGTAATAAGAGTGTTTCAAGTATTCAAATCCCGTTAGCAGGAAGTTATATCAAACCCGTGGTTACCCGACCCTGGGTATTACTTGGGTTAAGAATAATATCAGCACTGGTTTTCTTGCTGGTTATTTATGCTGGTTTATTTGGTAGCCAGGTCCCAGAAAGAAACATTGCCACCATGTTGACCTGGACTATCTGGTGGTCAGGAGTGGTGATCAGTATTTTATTTATAGGTTCGGCCTGGTGTGCTATCTGTCCCTGGGATGCAATTGCCAGCTGGCTGGTAAAAAGAAAGTTATGGCGACGTGGTAACGAATTAAGCAGTCTGAACCTGAGAGTCCCGAAAATTTTTCGTTCTGTATGGCCAGCCCTGTTCATGTTTGTTGGCCTCACCTGGTTAGAGCTGGGTGTTGGCGTAACCGTCAGCCCCTATGCTACGGCACTGATGGCGTTGCTTATGGTAGTGCTTGCAACTATCTCACTGGCAGTATTTGAGCGTAAGGCGTTTTGTCGCTACTTTTGTGCAGTGGGCAGAACTATTGGTGCCTACAGTTCAATGTCACCCGTCGCTCTACGACCTGTGAATGAAAACATTTGTGCAGAATGTAAAACACTGGAGTGTTATTACGGTACCAAAGAAGTTGAACCTTGCCCAACTCACTTGGTCATGGGGCGCATTACACAAAACACCTATTGTACCTCCTGTGGTGCCTGTAGTTTAAGTTGTCCATACCAGAATGTTAGCTGGCAGGTAAGAGGAGTCGGTGACGAAATCACCTTTGCTTCGCGACCACACTGGGATGAAGCCTGGTTTATTCTGGGACTGTTGGCGCTCACTATTTTTCATGGGTTTACCATGATGCCTTACTGGGAAGGCTGGATGCAGCAACTGGCCTACTTCATTGGTGATTCAGGTAAGCTGTTAATAAGTTTTTCTATCGGTATGTTTGTCAGCATGATGATCCCTGTCTCGCTTTATTTAATCTGTGTCCGTCTGACAAAGCGGTTTTCAGGTAGCAATGATGAATTTAAGAGGATTTTTTCGTCGTTGGCATTCAGTGCCTTACCGTTGGCTTTTACTTATCATATTGCGCATAACCTGACTCATCTATTTAGGGAAAGCCAGGGTTTCTGGAGTGTTGTTATCAACCCGCTTGGCTTTGATACGCTCCCTCTTGGTATGCATGAAATACATATGCGGCATATGAATCCCCTGGTTGCTGATGACATCGTTTTTGCCTTGCAGGGATTGCTGGTGATGCTTGGTTTCTGGTTGGCGATTCGTATTGCCAGGCAACGGGTTAACCAGGTTGCCGGGCCTTACAGGCGAAATGATCTTTCTATTATGCCGGTAGCGGTATTTATATCAACAATCAGCCTGTTAAATCTCTGGTTATTAATGCAACCTATGGTTATGCGAATGTAAAAGCAGGGGATTATGCTGGAGAGATCAATAAAACTTTATACCAGGTATCTTGATATCAGCAAAAGATACCCGGTATATACATTTTTTGGTGTTTTTATCCTTGGTATTTTTTTCTGGGGCGCATTTAATACAAGTTTGCATTTAACCAACACGGAAACATTCTGCATTTCATGCCACGAGATGAGAGAAAATGTTTATAAAGAATACCGCAAAACAATCCATTATTCTAACAGAACAGGGGTTCGCGCAACCTGTCCTGATTGCCACGTGCCCAGGGAATGGTCATATATGGTGGTGAGAAAGATAAGGGCGACTAACGAGTTATTTCATAAAATCATTGGTTCTATTGATACACCAGAAAAGTTCAGGGCAAAACGCCTGCAACTGTCCGAACATGTCTGGCGTGATATGCGGGCAACGGACTCCCGTGAGTGCCGTAACTGCCATGCATTTAACTCCATGGCGATTGCTAGCCAGAAAAAATCTTCACAACGTGCCCATGAGAGGGCGATTAATCAGGGTCTCACCTGTATCGATTGTCATATGGGAATTGCGCATAATGTAGCGAAAAATTTTGATAAAGATGGCTCACTGCATGAGTCATTTAA
>JARRJY010000119.1:0-4053 GCA_037388705.1 Gammaproteobacteria bacterium | reverse complement strand
GGTGAGGAACGCGGTAGTCCAGTGCGACTACTTGGATTGGTAATTGGATTGGGCGGCGTTATTTTATTAGTAGCACCTCATGACTCCATTGCTATCTCGGAAGACTGGCGATACATGCTGCTTGCACTGGGTATTCCTATGACACTTGCGGCCAGCAATATTTACAGAAGTCGATTCTGGCCTGCTGGTAGTGAAGCCATGCCACTGGTGATTGGTATGTTATCTGTGCAAGGCGTTTGTTTGTTTTTCGTTAATCTCCTGATCGGCAACTTTAGTGATGCCATATCATTCACCCAGGATACCGGGTTAATACTAACCGTCCTTGGATTGATGGCCGGTGCTTCTTATCTCAGTTCTTTCAATTTACTTAAGGTTGGTGGACCCGTTTACCTGAGTCAAATGGGGTACGTGATTACGTTAGTAACATTACTAGCCGGTATTGTGATTTGGGGTGAGCACTATGACAGGAATGATTTGTTAAGTATGGGATTAATTTTATTGAGTGTGCTGTTAATGACACTAACTCAACGTACGCAACAGTCAAAGGAAACAGCACCTGTTATGCCTGGACGCTAGGCGCAAATATTAATTAAGCATGTAAGGATATCAATATGAACATCATTGAAGCTTTAAACTGGCGTTATGCGGTGAGGGAATTTTCACCTGAACGAATCGATGAGAAGAAAATACAACAACTATTATCGATAGCACGATTAAGTGCATCTTCCTACGGCTTGCAACCCTTCCGGATGATCCTGGTGGATGACATCAATGTCCGCCGTAAATTATTTCAATACTCTTTGGGGCAAGAGAAAGTCGTCAACTGTTCACATTTGATTGTGTTTGCCGCACAGACGGATATTGGTGATGAGATGGTAGATAACTATATCGGTTTAGTTGCCAGGACACGGTCAATACCTATCGATGAATTAAAAGGTCTGGCAGACCACATGAAATCGGTGTTTAACGGTATGGATTCAGCAAAGAGAAGAGAGTGGGCACATCAACAAGCATATATTGCTCTGGGCACGCTGCTGACGGGAGCCGCGATGATGCAGATTGACACCTGCCCGATGACCGGGATTGAGCCGGTTGGTTACGACGAAGTGCTGGGTTTAAAACAACGAGGATTGGAAACATCAGTGATCTGTTCGTTAGGTGTGCGTCATCCAGGTGATATGAATGCACATTTGGAAAAAGTACGTTATGACCAGTCAGAAATGGTCGTCACTATTTGAATATAGAGAGAACAAACAATGTTTGCCATAAATCATGCTGCAACAGCACTCGTCATTAAGAAAAAATATCCCCAGGCACCAATGTGGTTGTTATTGATTTCTGTTCAGTTAATGGAATTGTTATGGGT
Organism: Gammaproteobacteria bacterium; assembly: GCA_037388705.1. Classification (GTDB taxonomy): domain Bacteria; phylum Pseudomonadota; class Gammaproteobacteria; order UBA6429; family Thiohalophilaceae; genus JARRJY01. Next base: position 2,687 of record JARRJY010000119.1, on the reverse strand, counting down.
CATTTTGAATTATCTCGGTATTGAGTATTCTACGACCGAAACTACCGTATCCTCGGTTTTGGATGTGCATCTCACGCATATGCCTTTTTCACATTCAATTTTTTCAACACTGATCGTTGCGGCGATCGCGAGGCTAGTGATCAATAAAGTATTTAATAAACCGAAGATGGCAATTGCCATCACAATTGCGATTGTTTCACATATCGCCCTTGACCTTTTGACACATAGTCAGGACATCGCGTTGGTGCCATTTATGAGCCTGGATAAGCTCGGTCTGGGTTTGTACACAATACCTATGGTCGCTTTTATCGTCGAAACTCTTTACGGAATTTTATGTTGGTGGCAATACAAAGGTAGTACGTCACTACTGATAACTATCGTTGTATTCAATCTTGCCAATTTCACCTTCTTTAGCACTGAATTTGTCGGGCCGGAGTCATTGCTGGCCAATCACCCATTGCTGTTGACGAGCACTGTTTTTGTCCAGATCGTTCTGACTTTAATAATGGTTGGATATCAAAGTCGACGCAACGTGAACGATAAGATAGTCATCAGTCAAGCATAACTAATAAGCCATTTAAACCTCAGTGAAAGGAAATACATGATGAAAAATATTGTAATTATCGGAGGAGGATTTGCTGGAGTTTGGGCCGCACTTGGTGCGGCACACCAGGTTATCCACAACAAGGCGAATATTAAGATCACGCTTGTATCAAAAGATCCCTATTTAAATATCAGGCCTCGTTTATATGAAAAAAATCCTGAGACACTTCGTACGCCATTATCACCGACACTTGATCCACTTAATGTCCAATTTAAAGAGGGGACTGTTGCATCAGTCGATACAACAAGGCAGGCAATTGAAATAATGTCTAATCAAGGAGATACCACAATTATGCATTACGACCGCCTGGTTATGGCCACAGGCAGTGAACTTAAAAGTTTACCAATTCCTGGCCTTGCTGATTATGGTTGGAACATAGATAGCTATGAATCAGCCATTGTATTCGATCGACACCTCAGTGCTACAATGCAAATGTCAGATGACCCAGGTTCTAAAACGTTTGTCATTATCGGTGCAGGGTTTACCGGTATTGAACTTGCTACAGAAATGCGTGATCGAATAATGGCACACAGTGACGAACTAGCCGCAAAGAATGCTCGTATCATTCTAGTTGAAAGGTCTGACACGATTGGTCCAGACCTGGGTTCAAATCCGCGTCCTGCCGTTGAAACAGCTTTACGCGATGCCAACATTGACGTATTACTAGGAGTGACTGTTGATGCTGTTACACCTGACGATATAACGCTCAGCAATGGCGAAATCATCAATACTAAAACGGTGATCACAACTGCAGGACTTCAAGCAAATATACTTGACGGAACATTACCTGCCGAACGTGATGAAATGGGTCGTATAGAGACTGACGACAATTTGCATGTTAAGGGGATTTCCTCGGTTTTTGCAGCAGGTGATGTCGCACATGCCTATGTCGATGATGAACACCTGGCGCTGATGTCCTGCCAACATGCGATGGAAATGGGTAAATTTGCAGGTCACAATGCAGTATGTGACCTGCTTAATCTACCACTTCGACAATATCAGCAACCTGTTTATCTTACATGTATCGATCTTGGTCGCTCGGGTGCTCTTTTTACTTCGGGATGGGACCGTCAGATCCAGAAGTCTGGCAATGAAGCAAAAGAGCTTAAGCAACAGATTAATACACAGTGGATTTATCCACCTACTGGAACACGTGATCAGATACTGGCTACCGTAAATTTTGATACATGATGTTTCGTAACTTATGACAGGAGACCATACGCTACCTATTTTATTTCCGATAGTTGAAAGTTTAATGTCCGTTTTGGGCGATAGCAGGCATTTGATACTTAATAAAAAATTACCGCCATCTGTAATGTGAGATATATCCAGTGTCCGTTAATACTCAGTTTACAGACAGGTGTTAATTGATACAGGACGGGTTACGTCAACAGGGTGTTAACGTAACCAGTAATTATTCTTATTATCGAAAGTCTGATAGATTGCCTTCATATAATGGGCTCAGTATTGAACACAAAGTAACAGGCTATATCAATCCGATTCATTGTAAAAGGACGAGGTGATTGGTATGTTCGTTACTATATACATTTGGGTATTCTTATTAGTGCTCGGTGCGCTTAGCATAGGATTAGTACTAATACCAACGTGAAAAACTTATCTCCCTGTAAAATCTATGCCTGTTTGGGGCGATAGCAGACATATAGAATAATATGGGTACGCTTCACTATGATGCAGATTGAAGAGAAGTCAAACGTCACAGGGTTTGCCTTGTTCGAGCTAGGATTTCGGCCATTTTTTAGCGTTGCCGGGTTATTTGCAGTTATAGGTATGCTGCTCTGGATGAATTTATATTTCTCCTTTATGCAATCGCCGATCCCCAGTCTTGAACCGGTTATATGGCATGCGCACGAAATGATTTTTGGATATGCAATGGCAGTGGTCGCCGGGTTTCTTCTTACGGCAGTTGGTAACTGGACAGGTATCCCCACTTGGCGAGGAAAAAACCTTGCCACTTTGCTTGCACTATGGTTTTTAGCGCGAATTGCTTGGTTCATACCAGACGCTTACTCGTTATACCTGTCTGCCACATGTGACGTTCTTTTCTTGCTGGGATTAATTACGG
>JARRJY010000118.1:0-4146 GCA_037388705.1 Gammaproteobacteria bacterium | reverse complement strand
CGCTTTCGCCATTACCGTGGTAATCGCCGCGGTCAGTGTTGTTTTACCGTGGTCTACGTGACCAATTGTGCCCACGTTGACGTGGGGTTTCGTGCGTTCAAATTTTTCCTTGGACATGGTTATCTACCCTATGTTGTATCCAAAAAAGTTAAGTACCTAATAAAACTGTTTCACTATTAATAATGAAATTATGGAGCCCATACCCAGAATTGAACTGGGGACCTCTCCCTTACCAAGGGAGTGCTCTACCGCTGAGCTATATGGGCGAAAATCTAATTACGAGTTTCCCGGGTCTTCTGACGAGCCATTACTCGACAAATTCACCCATATCCTGTTTCTCGCTGTCCGCTCCTCTCCGCTCAGTCCCGGCTACTACCTCTGGTCAGCACTCCAGGTTAATTTGGAGCGGGTGATGGGAATCGAACCCACGTATTCAGCTTGGAAGGCTGAAGTTCTACCATTGAACTACACCCGCCGCGCACTCAAAAAACTTTGTACTATACTAAGTAAAACCTTACTGGTTTCACTCTACAAAACCGATACATCCATGCCCCGGCCCATTTAATATGGTGGAGGGGGGAGGATTCGAACCTCCGAAGGCGGAGCCGTCAGATTTACAGTCTGATCCCTTTGGCCACTCGGGAACCCCTCCGCGCGAACGAAGCTGCGTATTTTCGTCGAGCCAACGCGCGCTGTCAACTGATAACCCTTTAATTTTCCACAACCTGCGCCCGTTTTATTGCCTGTTGCTTAATAAAAAAACCCGGGGCACTCCCCGGGTTTAGGGTCCAGCTTCAGATCCAGTCGTTAGACCTGAAAAAATATGGTGCCGGCACCAAGAGTCGAACTCGGGACCTACTGATTACAAGTCAGTTGCTCTACCAACTGAGCTATGCCGGCAAGTGGGGGCGCATTTTATGAGAATCACCCGGTAATGGCAATTTACAAAGGGCTTTTTTCTTAAAGAAATTGAAATTTTTTCTGACTTATTGCGTGTTTGGTGGGCAAGCGCGTTCCACCTGGCCTATTTCCGGGTTTCGTTTTTTGATTTTTTGCAGTTGGCTGTCCGTAATATGTACTTCAGTGGATCTCGGCCAGTCCAGCCAGTAATCCTCACTGGGCAGATGAATGGTTTGCACGATCGGTTCAAAGCCCTTGTCCTTGACCTGTTTAAGCCGGCGATTTGCTGACTCGCTCTTGGCAAAGACACCCAGCGAAATACTGTTTAACTGCTGGCCGGATACCACCAGGAAGAAATCTTTTTCACCCTTAAGTTTGAGTTCCCTGATGGTTTTCTGTGCCGCATCGCGTGAAGAGGCAGGTGGTAATAATACCCAGTAGCCTTCTCGGACACGTTCTTCATTTTTATCCAATTCGGGATCGATACCCCAATTACTTAACTGTTGCCGGGCTTTTCTTGCTTTGCTTTCACTGCTAAATGGTCCAAGGCTGAAACAACGTGTTTCGAGGCTGGCAGATGCCGAGTTTTCTTCCAATGTATATTCAGAAAGCCGGATCAAGCGTGGCACAGATGAAGCCGATTGCTCAATCTCTTCATTTAACTCAGGCATACTCAAATGCCAAACTGCTATGGCAATATTAATAAGAAGTAACGAATAAATGATCCACTTCATGATTTTATATTTTCACCCACGATAACTGCCAGACCTTTTATCACGAGATCTGGTTCAAGCTCTGGCTTTCTGCCGATAGCTTTCTCCACGTAGCCAGCCAGTATACTGGCTCCGCCACCGCACAATACACAAACCGGCTTGTCTGATTGCCTGGCATACTGCTGGTAAACTTGCTGAACCGCTCCGGCCTGGGCCAGCCAGCTTCCTGTAATGATACCGGATTGGGTGTCCTGTCCCCAATACTGATCATTTGATATTGCAGACTGGTTCAATGCGGATTCAGGTAAAGTTGCCGTGTTAATGTGTAAACTGCTTTGCATCATATGCGCACCTGGTACGATCACCCCCCCGAGATGCTGGCCATCGGCATTTAAAAGATCGATAGTTAGCGCGGTACCACAATCAACAACACAGACACCCCTGTCGTAAAGTTCGTGGGCGGCCACCAAAGCCATCCAGCGATCGCTCCCCAGGGTTTCAGGTTGCCGATAAGCATTCACCACCCCATGCTCTTTCCCGGATGAAACAATACGCCGAGGGATTAAATTCCAGAGCGCTTGCGCACATCGAGATACTATTGCCCATTTTTGCTCATGCGCTACACAGGAGACCATAATGGCTTCGGGAGCAGCCAGTAATTGCCATTGAGAGGTTAACTGTGACTCAAGGTCATCATAAGTCAGCAAGCCAGTCTCAGATAAAACACCCTCTGAAACAGTTGCCCATTTCAGCGAGCTATTGCCCATGTCTACAAGTAGTTTCACTGTTTTATTAAAAACCTGTTACTGATTTAACCGCAGGCTCAGTTCACCTGCATATAATGGTTCGATTTTCCCTTCATATTCAAACAACAAGGCACCCTGTTCGTTCACACCATGAGCTACCCCTTCGCGTTGATGTTCGTGCATCAACAAGGTGACCGGCTTGTCTTTTAGCATATCATGCTGCTCCCAGTCTTTAAGAAACGGCGTTAGCCCTTGTTGTGAATAAAGCGCCATACATGGCAATAATTCTGACAGGATTGCTGACACCAGCTGGTTTCTTGAAAACCCTCTCTGCGTAACAGAACGGATATCGGTCCAGGCCTGGTCAATTTCCGCAGCATCATGCGCTGACATGTTCACATTCAAGCCCAGGCCAACCACCATGTTACATCTGCCGCCCGCTTCACCACGTAATTCAAGAAGGATGCCTGCCAGTTTTTTACCCTGGCAATAAATATCATTGGGCCACTTTAACTGTAAGCCACTGATACCCAGGCTGTTCAATGCCCTGATGACAGCAACACCCGTCGCCAGGCTTACGCCGGACAGGTTCAATGTTGCATCAGTAAACTGCCACATCAATGACAAGTAAATATTCTGTGCAAAAGGTGATACCCAGTGCTTTCCTCGCCGACCACGTCCCGCGGTTTGCATTTCAGCCAGTACCACATGTGCACCGCTTTTATTATCCCTGATACCATGCTGCATAAGGTAACGATTTGTTGAATCCAGTTGCAGATGAACTTCGAGCATACCCAGTAAAGCCTTACTTTGCCTGGAGAGGGCATCATAAATCACTTTTTCCTCAAGGAGTTCTATTGGATGAGCAAGGCGATAACCCCTGCCCTGAACGGCTTGCACGTCAAGGCCTAGCAGTATTTCCAGTTGCCTGATTTGTTTCCATATTGCCGCACGGCTAATTTTCAGTTTTTCTCCCAGCTCTGTCCCGGAATGAAAATAACCATCACTTAATAATTCTAACAATGCATGTTCTGTTAACATAATGGTTAGTTTATCAGGATATTTTTTATGTTTTGCAGGTAATATCATCACGTGGTAACACCAGAAAACAATCCGCCCTTTTATTTTCCACCTGGCAACGGTAAGTATGAAGTAAAACCCGGCCTCAATGTGCTGACAACTGACTTTGGTAACGGGAAAACTGACGGGTGTATTTTTCAGCTTGATAACCAGTTTCACAATTACCGAAATAATAAAATAAATGCACGGAATGAATCTTTGGAAAAATATGTTTGCCTGCAAGACAACAGGGACCTGTCGCCAGTTATCCGGTTTATAATAAGCACACTCACTAGCGAGCATCCTGGTTATTTTACTTTCACGCCGGCAGGCAATCATCTTCATTGCAAGCTGACAGATGAAACCCTTGTTTTTAGCCAAGACCATCAGCTTGAACTCAATAAGAGCCTTTGCAAGGTTAGCACCCCTTATATCCATGCCTTTGATGCCCTGGCCATGCAGCTCCAGGAAGACATCGCGGTAATGGAAATTGATGCCCAAGGACAGGGAAAAATTATTGCCCTGCACCTTTGCGCACCAAACCACTGGGCTGCCCAGGAAAAGCTGGGTAAAGACTTTGTGTCCACTCACCAACCCGTGCCAGGGATAGAACGCATCAATCAACGTGCCAATGAAATAAACCTGGCCTGTCTCAACAAGGGTCCTTTTGTACGGTTTGCATGGGGATTAAGCACAGATGATTTTCTCAACCATCATCCACACCCCCC
>JARRJY010000117.1:9750-11310 GCA_037388705.1 Gammaproteobacteria bacterium | reverse complement strand
CAACTGGCGGGGTTTCCCGTCATATCAATCATGTTATGCTTGTGCGTATGGACATGATTGATCCCATAACGCAAACACAACAGCAACAAGTGCGGGATGAGAGTGTGCGTTATATCAAGCTTGCTGAACTGAAACTGCAGCAGGCTTTTCCGGTTATTCCTGTCTATTTTGACCTCAAGGGTCGAGCTGCCGGAATGTATAAATTGCAGGCTGGTAACCGGCTGTTACGTTTCAATCCTTACCTGTTTGCCCGGTATTATAAAGAAAACTTCAACGACACCATTCCCCACGAGGTCGCTCATTACCTTGTTGATATGCTCTATGGCATTAAAAACGTGCGCCCGCATGGAAAGGAATGGAAAGCCATGATGCATCTTCTTGGTGCCAAACCACAACGCACCCATCAGTTTGATTTGCAGGGGATACCACAACGTACTTATCGGCATTTCCGGTACCAGTGTAATTGCAATAGTTTCCAGTTAACCTCACGCCGGCATAACCTGATTACTCGCGGACAACGACGCTATTTTTGTCCAAACTGTAAAAGTGAACTACAATTTTCAACCAACGGGTAATGACCAAGTAAGCGTGATATATGGGAAAAGTAACTACACACCTGAAAGAAGGCATGTTGTTTGAATCACGGCTTGGTGATCACAAGATATTGATAGAAGGTCCTGAGTCATGGGGAGGTAATAATACGGCGCCTATGCCACCGCAACTGTTTATGGCCTCAATTGGCTCTTGTGTTGGTGTGCTGGTAAGACATTTCTGTGATACTCACCACCTGGACCCATCAGATATGTCTGTGGATGTCGATTATGACAGCGCCGATCATCCTACCCGTTTCACCAATATAAAAGTGACCATTCATCTTCCCAATGCAAGGTGTGATGATGAGTGTACCCGCATGGCAATACAGAGTGTTGCCGAGCATTGCCCCGTACATGAAACCATTTCGTTATTAGAAGACATTCAGTTTGAGATAAAAACACAATAACCAAAAGGTACAATTATGCAAACCCGGATAATGATTCTCCCCGCACATGATTACAAGGCCACCCGGCTGGTAAAAATTCCTGATGACTTCGAGGAACATGAAGTATTCAGGCATGTTACCGGAATTATTTCTGATGTCGAGGAAGAGAATCCGGATTATAGCTGGGAAGATGTTTCCGCAGCTCTGGAAGATCACGGTTTCGAAATCGTTAATTTTATTTTAGGTCCGGCACTGGACTAGCACTGCTCCCAGGGTAACCCTGCAAAACGCCAGCCACCAACGGTACTCCGGTGGTGGTGTTCATCCAGGTCTCCTTCAAAACCATCTTTTATATTATAAACCTGGTTAAAACCTTCCTTGATAAGCAATTGACCTGCTTCACGCGATCGCTTACCACTACGGCATATCAATACGATGGGAACGTTATTCTGGCCACTGCCCGTATTATGCGCGATGCCACCTAAAACCAGTTGACGAATTTCACGAACAAAGTTCGGATTGATATTCCAGTCAGGTTCATCAATCCACGGGATATGGATAGCACCAGTTGGGTGGCCGAC
>JARRJY010000117.1:6312-9718 GCA_037388705.1 Gammaproteobacteria bacterium | reverse complement strand
CTCTCCTTTCGTCACTGCCCTGATACCAGCGTGTAATTCATGCAACCAGTTACCCATAAAAAATACTATCCGGGCATCCTGGCCGTTAGCCTTTTGGCCATGCCGATGCGTCGATCGTTTCCTGGTAAGCATGCCAGGTAGCGTGCCCCAGCAATGGTAAAATTATAACCAGGCCCAACATTGCCGTGAAGAAGCCCAATGCGATGAGTAACACGATCAAACTTGCCCATACCAGCATAACCAGCTTGTTTCTTAGTACCGCATTTATACTGGTCACAACAGCTGTTACCACGTCAACCTTCCTTTCCATGATCATCGGTAATGAAAATGCACTACTACAAAACATGACGGTAGCGAAAATAGAACCAACTGCTGAACCTACTGCAAAGAAGGTAATCAGTTCTGACCACTCAGGATTTGTCTTCTCAGGAAAAAAGATATGGACCATGGAAGCGGCGCGTGCCCACACCAGGAAAATAACCAGCATAATAACTGCAAAGATCATTTCGTTTGAAAGGTGTTTAATACCGTCCTGCAAACATCGGCCAAGTACCGGTTTCTCACCGCGTTGAATCTGGCAACTGATGGAATAAAGGCCAATAGCCAGTACTGGCGCAATAAAAACAAAGCCCGATAAAGTGCTCAGTAACAAAACATAGCTTCCCAGTTTATAAGCCATGAAGCTCACCAGGTAGCTAAGAATGACCATAAAAATGCCATATGCCAAGCTTTGCCTGGGAGCCTGTTTTAAATCCTGCCAGCCCAGTTTTAACCAGCGAAAAGGCGCATGGCAATCAAGCACATGACATGGTGCAACAAAAGGTAAATTTTCAGGTGCTGAACTGTCTACCGGAAATTTATCAACGGATCCCATGTTTCCTCCATCTTGAACTTCTTTGTGATTTATTATTGTTGAATACTATAAATCTAGCGCAGCAAACAGGGTCTGCCCAGTTAAAAAAGGTAAAATATCAATATTGAGGCAAATTTACCTGAGTAGTAAGCTAAACAAATGACAATAATCTTTTTCTCACTTCTTAATTGACAGGAAACATTATGACTCGAATTGGCACCCCTTTATCACCTTCTGCAACCCGGGTGATGCTGCTAGGCTGTGGTGAACTGGGCAAGGAAGTCATCATTGCCTTGCAACGTCTTGGCGTGGAAGTGATTGGCGTGGATCGCTACATAAATGCACCGGGTCACCAGGTGGCTCATCGTTTCCATGCAATTGATATGACAGATGCAAAAGCTTTAAGAGAGCTGGTAGAAAAGGAACGACCCCATTTAATTGTGCCAGAGATCGAAGCCATTGCTACCGATGAACTGGCTCGTATAGAACAGGATGGCCTGGCAAAAGTGATCCCCGTGGCACGCGCGACCCAGTTAACCATGAATCGTGAAGGTATCCGTTGCCTGGCTGCTGAAGAACTGGGGCTGGCAACTTCAAAATATGCCTTTGCCAACAGCCTTGAAGGATTACAACAGGCGATTGATAACGATATTGGTTATCCCTGCATTGTTAAACCGGTCATGTCCTCTTCAGGTAAAGGTCAGTCAACGATTCACAGCGCCAGTGATATTGAACAAGCCTGGCATTATGCCGGGCAGGCAGGTCGAGTTAACCAGGGTCGTATTATCGTTGAAGAAATGATTAACTTTGAATACGAAATCACTTTACTAACAGTGCGTTCTCTTGATGAAACTGGCAACACCCTCACGTCCTTTTGTGAACCTATTGGCCATCGCCAGGAACAAGGTGATTACGTGGAAAGCTGGCAGCCTCAACCGATGACCGACCTGGCAATGAAAAAAGCCCGTGACATTGCCAGTAAAATCACATCCAGCCTTGGCGGCTGCGGTCTGTTTGGCGTAGAGCTTTTTATCAAAGGTGACAAGGTATGGTTCAGCGAGGTCAGTCCGCGACCTCATGATACCGGTATGGTGACCATGGTAACTCAACACCAGAATGAATTTGAACTTCACACCCGGGCTATTCTTGGCTTACCTGTATCAACCCGCTTACGCAACCCAGGTGCCAGCGCTGTTATTTATGGTGGGATGAATGAAAAAGGCATCCATTTTGAAAATATCGAGCAGGCGATGGCTATACAAGATACGGATTTACGCCTGTTTGGCAAACCGGAATCCTTTACGCGTCGCCGAATGGGAGTAGCACTGGCTTATGGCAATGAAATTAATGATTGCCGCGAACGTGCCAAACTGGCGGCTTCCAAAGTGACCCCCGTTAAATAAGAAAAATATTCTTTTTCATGATCCTGATCAAGTTTTTCAACCTGGAATAAAGAGAAGATAATTTCAGTTAATATATTTTCTTTACAGGATAAAAACTATGCCACTTGAGAAACATGACCTGCTACACGAATTACCGGAATATAAAGATCGTATCCATGAACTTAAAATCAGTGATAAGCATTTTGCAAAAATTTTTGCTGAATACCACGAAGTCGATCATGAAATCCATCGTATTGAAGAAGGGATTGAAACACCCTCAGATGAGTATGTTGAAGAGCTTAAGAAAAAACGTTTACTCATGAAAGATGAATTATTTGCCATGTTACAGGCCTAAACTGCAATAAAAATCTATCCTTAACTCGATGCCCCTTTAGTGGAGCATTTTTCATTATTAATGTCCTTCATTCATATGTTAGAATTCAATCCCGTTTAGAAGTCTACCGGACATATCACATGCTAGAAGTAAATGAATATTTTGATGGAAACGTTAAATCCATCAGCCTGCAAACAGAAACACTTCCTGCCACGGTCGGCGTAATGGCACCCGGCGAATACGAATTCGGCACGTCGCAAAAAGAAACCATGACCGTGGTATCGGGCGTACTTGAGGTCAAGCTACCCGGTAGTGATACCTATACTCTGTTTAATGCTGGTGATTCTTTCATCGTCGAGGCCAACCAGGTTTTCCAGCTTAAAGTCACTATAGATACTGCCTACTTTTGTACTTATGAATAAACTTTTGCCCGGTAACCTGTTATCAGGTGCATTAATACTTTTTGCCCTGCTGGCAAATAGCACGTACGCAAATAGCCGCCAACAAACTGTCGACATCGCCAGTGGAGATGAAATTACCTTTGAAGTGTACGGCAAAAATACATCGACAAGGATTTTGTGGGTTGGCCCTAATTACGGCATCCAGGAACGCCACAAGCAAGCTGCCAGTAAACTAGCTGCGGCAGGTATGCAGGTCTGGTTTGTTAATATTACAGAAAGCTTGTTTATGCCAGGTGGTGCCGAGTCTATGCGAAAAGTTCCCGGTGAAGTAATTGCTGATCTGGTAGAAAAATTATCTGACAAGGGGCGATACCAGGTAGTTATTATCAGCAGTGGCTATGGAGGCATTCCTGTATTACGAGGCGCCCATACCTGG
>JARRJY010000117.1:0-6267 GCA_037388705.1 Gammaproteobacteria bacterium | reverse complement strand
AAAAAGCCAGGCTGACTGGTGTTATTCTTTTTTCTCCGTATTTTTATACTCATGTACCCACGCTAGGTGCAGCACCCACCTTTGTTAAAATTATTAATGCGACCAACATCCCTGTATATATATTCCAGGAAGAAAAAAATGGTAGCCGCGGACACTTCCCAGTAGTGCTTCAAGCATTACAAAAAAATGCTCCCGTCTATTCCGAGATTCTCAAGGGGACAACGTTTATTTTTTATGAGGAAGATAAATCTCCTGAAACATTTACAGTATTGAAAAATCTTCCAGTAAAGATAAAGCGTGCTATTAATTTGCTGGATAACCATAAAATTCCTGATGTTGCCATTAACCTGCCTGAGGAAAAAAAGTCTTTCACTAGTAGTGGACTGAATGTTGAATTGACCAGGTATCATGGCCAGGTCAAACCTGAGCCATTCACTTTAAAAGACAAGACAGGAAAAACTTTCACCCTTGATAATTTAAAAGGAAAGGTTACGCTGATAAATTTCTGGGCAACCTGGTGTACACCATGTATAGAAGAAATTCCCTCACTCAACCGGCTAAAAATGAAAATGCAGGGAAAACCTTTCCAGCTTATATCTATCAATTATGCTGAAACGCCGGATCGAATCAGCAATTTCATGAAAAAAGTTAAGGTAGACTTCCCGGTATTGCTCGACGAGGATGGTACATTGTCAAAAAAATGGAAAGTGGTGGCTTTCCCTTCGACTTTTGTGATTGGTATGGATGGTAAAATTCATTATGGCGTTAATGCTGCCATTCACTGGGATACGGATAAAGTCATCCGGCAGCTTGAGTCCTTGATGTAGGTATTACTGATCTGACTGTTCCATTTGCTTTTGTTGCTGTTGTAATGCCCGGTTAATGTCCTCGGCAGCCCCTTCGGCGTGCTCAATCGTCTGTTGAGGACGAGACGTATACACCTTCTCATCCCCTTCACCAGATACGGAAGTATCCAGGTAAATTTTTATCACGTAACCGAGAATGGCAAGTACCAGCAACAGGCTAATAAACCGCATTGAGTATCTCCCTAATCTGCTTCAGCATAGTAGCATAATCAGTATAGTCGATTTCTATACCTGATGTTTTATTTTCAACTTTTAAAACCAGAGAGGGAAAGCTTTCGACAAACATGTGCCGGGAAAAATCGATCTCCTGTTGCAGCATTGTTTTCACCTCGTGTGAACAAAAATCATCGACAAATCTCTGCCTGTCTATTCCGAGTTCAGCTGCCAGCGCGATCAGCGTTTCATCATCTGAGGGGTTCCTGGCCTGCTGGTAATAAGCATCCTGTATGGCGTTAGTCATTAACACATCATATTGCTCACCCTGCTGCCGGGCAGCGATCACTGCCCGGCAAGCAGCATAGGTTGAGCGGCGCGGTTGGCATTTCTGCCAGAAATCAAAATTAAACGTCACACCGGGAATCATGGCTTCAATCCGTAACCAGCCGGATTTTATCTGTTGCCTTAATTCAACAGGCATAGGTTCATCACTATCCGGCGCCAGGCCACCCAGTACGTGTTTAACCAGGATACCCTCTGGTAAATTTTCACAAAGTTGCTGAAAGGCCTTCTTGAAACCCCAGCACCAACTGCACATAGGATCATGAAAATAATAAAGTATAGCGGGTGGCTGCTTCATGCTTTGCTATCACGTAGTTAATCTTGTTGAACATACCTCATTTCAGGTTGTCTATACTTAATAAGTAGCCCGGAAAAGAGAAACGGTTGTGATGAATCTACATAATAGTTACTTTGCCATAAAAAGCCCGTTGGAGATACTCGACAGGTGGTTAAACCCTTTCAGACACAGCGCTCGTCTACAGTTCCGTGGCAAAGAACTTGTTATAAGGTGGACGGATCGAGCTGAAAAAGCATTCAAACTTCGTGGCAAACCATTAATTGCTGAAATGCAGCTCTACTTCAGTTGCGTCGTTAAAAAACGTGTCCTAAAAAATGCATCCTTCACTTTTATACCTGGATTATCACAATGGTAACTGGAAGGGTGAATTTATTGTTTAGATGAAGTTAAACATTACCTATGCTTTCATTTTTTCTTCGTACAGTATGGCTTCTCTGGAACTGGCTTGAACTTTTTGCCTTAACGCTGTTCCTGTACCTGCTCGCCTGGATACCTTCATTTCTCACCCGTTCATATTATCATTTCCTGTTCAGAGTCTGGTGTGATTTTTTTGTCCGTGCACTTGGTGTTGATTTACGTATTCACGAAAAAAACCTTGGCCCGATACCGGAACAATTTATCCTGATTGCCAACCACCCTTCAGCTTTTGAGGATGTCGGCATTCCTTCTGTATTTGATGTTTACCCGTTAGCCAAACAAGGCGTCAGAAAATGGTTTTTTGCCGGCAAGATAAATGAAGCCGCGGGTACCCTGTTTGTCCAACGTGATGATAAAGACTCACGCAAAAAGGCAATCCTCAGTATGATTGAGCGAGTCAAACAGGGTGACAATATTGCCCTGTTCCCGGAAGGGGGTTGTATGGGCAGGCGCATTCACTCTTCATTTAAAACCGGGGCATTTGATGTTTCCATCCAGACAGGTGTACCCATTCTGCCTGTTTTTCTTCATTATGAGGCTCAGGAAACATTCGAGTGGAAAGATCCGCATACCATTCTTCATAAATTCTGGCATTTTATGACCAGTCAAAATGACCAGGCTAATTATTATGTTTACGATGCGATCTACCCGGAAGGCTTTTCCGATAAGGATGAGTTTGCTGAGCATGTACGACAAAAGTATTTAATCTGGCAATCCCAATACCTGGAATAACCCTGTCAGGCAGCTGTTGTTATATAGCCTTTCTTGCTGCAATAACTCTTCCCAACTTTTGTCAGGAAATACTTGTCACCGCCCATAGCATTGACCACCTCCACCATATTTTTCCCGATCAGGTACTTCAAGGCATGGTTTGTGGTATTGCTATCAATATCCAGGCTATCGGCAAGGGACTGCAGTAACACTCCCTTATCACCTTTCGCCAGAAGCTTTAATATTTTGACTTCATTAACGCGCTTGTTTTTCTTTTCGACCTGGATACTTGCGGGGGCAATGGTCTTCATTTCACCACCAATCACAATATCCTTGTCCTTTACGAGGCCTTTCCCTTTAAGCCACTTTAAAGATTGAAATAACAAGGGAAGCAGGCCTACTACCATCAGTAGTAACACCCAAAGTGGAACCAGAATTTTGACACTCAAAAAAGTCATATCTTCAATAAATTTTTCATTTAAGTAGCATACTAAACACAGGATCGACTAAAGTCTTTATAATTTTAGCAAAAATACGAATATTTCAAGGTGTTAGCAAGCTTATTTCGAGTTTTATGTGAACAAAATGACCTTTTTTAACCGCAAAAGAAAGATCCTCCTCCTGGAAATCGTGCTGATCATTGCCGTCTACCTTGTCGCCAGGGGCTACTCGCAACGCCACCTGGTTTCCGGTACCTCGCCTGCGATAGAAGCAACGACTCTCGGTGGTGACCAAATTCGACTATCTGATTTTAGGGACAAACCGGTTTTAATCCATTTCTGGGCAAGCTGGTGCCCCGTCTGTGAGCTTGAACAGGAGAGTATTCAGTCCATTAGTAATGATTATCCCGTCGTTTCCATTGCCATGCAGTCCGGCAGTGAACTGGAGGTAAGCGCCCACCTGCAAGAAAACAAGCTCAGCTTTCCGACCATCGTTGATGAAGACGGTAAACTTGCCAGGCAATTTGGAGTACGCGGTGTCCCCACCAGTTTTATTGTTACAACTGATAAAAAGATCAAATTTAAAGAAGTTGGTTATACTACGGAAACTGGACTGCGTGTGCGTTTATGGCTTGCTGGAAACTAGATGATGAAACTCAAACCATTACCCCCTTTTCTCTTGCTCGCTCAACTACTGTTTAGCCAGGCAATTGCCGATACACGCGCGACATTTGAGAATGAACAGATAAAGGTACGGGTTACCACCAACGCTCCGCAACCTATCAGTGCTTTTTATGAAGGCCGAGGTTTTCAGAAAAACATGATCAATGTGCTAAAACAGCAGTGTTTTGTCTCCGTGTTTATTCGTAATAAAAGCGATGATTTTATCTGGCTGGATTTATCTCAATGGCAATTCCATCATGTTGATGGAAAAATCAAAAGACTCGATCGTCACTACTGGAAAGAGCGGTGGAAACAGATGAATATCCCCATGGCCCATCAGTCGACTTTTCGCTGGACCCTACTGCCGGAAGAACTGGATTTTTATCCAAAGGAAAAAGAAGGTGGAAATATTATTCTGCCAAGATCAGGTAAACCATTTAATATCATGGCCCGCTTTGATACAGGGAAAAACAGGTCGGGTAAACCTATCCTGGTACGATTCGAAAACATCACGTGTAAAGTCGACAAATGAAACGTTTAAATACCATCCTGTTTATATTTTATCTTTTCTCCCTTGTATCCGTTCAGGCCGGTGAATTACCTGCCGGCATCATTAAACCAAAACCTTTTCCCGCACCAGAACTTCATGTTTCAGATATTGATGGCATCCCGCTTGAAAAGTCTGAATACCAGGGCAAATGGTTATTCATACACTTCTGGGCGAGCTGGTGTGGGCCCTGCCGTAGAGAAGTTCCGGCAATTGAAAAAATGTGGTCAGAGATGAAGAAGGAAGGACTTGCCCTCGCTTTTATCAATACCGCGGAAGATGAAGATACTATTTTCAGTTTCCTTAGCGTGTATGGCCCGGGATTAAGAGCCTTTATGGATAAAGATGGCCTGGCCACCGAGCAATGGAAACCACGTGGTTTACCTGCCACATACCTTGTGGATCCTGATGGCATAGTAAGGTACCAGGCACTGGGAGGCCGTGATTGGCATAGCCCTGCCTATTTGAAATTCCTGCGTAACCTGGTTAAAAGTCAATAATTTACGGGTATCAATATGAAATTTTATCTTCTGCCTGTCGGTGAAAAATTTGAATACCAGGGTGAAATTTATATCAAGGCGGATAAACTCATTGCCAATTCCGAGCAAACCGGCAAGAACCGTCTTATCCCCCGCTCTGCGAATGTTAAACCGGTTAATGTCCAAGCCGACTCATCACCTGGCGTTATTGAAGATCACCAGGTACAAACGGCAAAGGTGCTAACGGAATTCGATCGTTATCACCAGCGATGCCTGCAATGCCTGTCTGAATTCATGCCTTTAACCGATGCAAAATTTATCACTGCAAAGAAAGATGAACTGGAGGCAGCACGCCAACACTTTATTGACAGCCTGTTAGACTGACACCTGCAAACAGGGAACTTCCCTGATCAGCCAGGCTCAAATGAACGACATGTGAGGGTTTTGTGATTTTTTCTGCCTAGAATCAGGGGATGACCTTGAAAAATGTATTAATCGTAGAAGACAACAAGGATATCGCCCGACTGATTGATATGCACCTTGGCGATCTCGACTGCCAGGCCGTTACTGTGCATGATGGCCTTTCTGCCCTGGAAGAAACCCGGCGCAACCAGTATGACCTGATTATACTGGATTTGATGTTACCCAATATTGATGGCCTGGAAGTCTGTCGTCGTATACGCAAGCAATCCAAGTACACCCCTATCCTGATGCTGACGTCCAAGTCATCAGAGCTGGACCGTGTACTTGGTCTTGAGGTTGGTGCTGATGACTATGTCACCAAACCATTCAGCATCCGGGAACTGATTGCCCGGGTTAAGGCTCAATTCCGCCGGGGTGATGCCGAATTGAATCCCGGTAACGAAGATAATAATTACCAGTTTGGCGATTTGAAAATTGACGTCGTGAAACGTAAAGTTTCCCTGAATGACAGAAACATTGATCTCACCGCCAAAGAATTCGATTTATTATTAAAATTCAGCATGAACCCGGGGCAGGTTTTCACCCGCACCCAGTTACTCGATAGTGTCTGGGGATATGGGCATGATGGTTATGAGCACACGGTTAACTCTCACATAAACCGACTGCGAAGCAAGATAGAAGCAACACCGGCTCAACCCAAGTATATTCTTACCGTCTGGGGTGTTGGTTACAAATTTAACGACAATTTTCTCCATGAAGCTTCTTAACAATCTTTCAAACAAACTGGTATTGACACTGCTTGGTCTGCTTCTGATTCTTTCAGCAGGATTTATAAGTTTTGCTATCTGGAGTACACCCCTGTTTCTGCAGGAGCTCAACCAGAAACTGAATCTCGACTTGGCAAATAATATTGTTAAGGAAAAAA
>JARRJY010000116.1:0-4296 GCA_037388705.1 Gammaproteobacteria bacterium | reverse complement strand
AGACGAACTGATGCCACGTTATGCCAAACTTGTTTATAACGGTTACTGGTGGTCGCCCGAGCGCCTGATGATGCAGGAGATGATCGATGCATCACAGCAAACCGTGAACGGGGTAGTTCGCCTGAAACTCTACAAAGGTAATGTGATCGTGGTTGGCCGTAAATCAGATACGGATTCTCTGTTTGATGAAAACATTGCTACCTTTGAGGATGATGCCGGAGCGTATAACCAGAAAGATGCAGAAGGCTTCATCAAGCTCAATGCGCTGCGACTAAGAATTGCGGCCAATAAAAAACGCAAATAAGTTGATTTTGCTCAAGGCCCGCCCAGAGCGGGCCTTTTTATGTGCACAAATTGGATTAAAACCTCGATTTTTTGAGTGTTTTCTATTAAATTATTTATTACATCAGAGGATTGAAGTAATGATTAATCAAGATAAAACAATACTGGTTGTCGATGACGTAGTCGAAAATAGAGACATCTTGGCCAAGCGACTTGAAAAGGATGGATTTAATGTCGAGGTGGCTTCTAACGGTGAAGAAGGCCTGGAAGTATTACGTAACAGCCTGATTGACCTCGTGCTACTGGATATCATGATGCCCGAAGTAGATGGAATAAGCATGTTAGGCCAGATCCGGGCAGACAACACTTTTGATGATGTTGCTGTTATCATGGTTACCGCACTGGACAATATGAATGTTGCACTTGACTGCATGCGTAAAGGTGCCTGCGGCTATGTTACCAAGCCATATGAAATGGAGCAGGTAAAAAAACAAATCAGGCATTGCCTGAAGCTGGAACCACAACTGGTTTATTCCCAGGATTAAAAAAGGCCGCTGTTAGCGGCCTTTTCCAATTATGAATCAGTTTCTATTATTTAGATAACTTTTTACATAACCAGTAATCGACACTGGCATACTTACCACTGCCAATAAAGAATAGTGTAAGCAGCATAATTAAATACGTAACACCAAACTCGACACCATTGTTAAGCACCACGAAACTTCCCTGCTCGGTTAACCATTCATAATTGCCATGTTCCTGAAGAATGTCTTTTGCTTTTGCCAGACGTTCAGAGGCAGCAGCAGCATCACTACAGTTGAATAAACAGAATTTGGCATCAGAAATTGCCTGCCAGCCGTTTTGCCAATGTACCGCGAAAATAGCAACAAGCATGGTAAACATCAGTGGTATGGAGATATAACGGACACCCAGTCCAAGTAACAACATGATTGCACCTACAGTTTCCGTGGAAGCTGCCAGGAAGGTCATTAATTCAGGAAAGGGTAATCCTAATCCCCAGTCTTTATTACCAAACCATGCAGCGGTATCTTCGAATGCACCGAATTTACTTGTGCCAGCCATCCAGAAGATAGGTGCCAGATAAATGCGTAATGCCAATGGGGCAAGAAAATCGACAGCCCTGGTGCGATCAAGTAATTCTTCTGCCTTGAAAATAATATTCATCGTCCTGTCCTTTGCTTATTTTTATATAAAACTGGACCTTGATAAAAAATATTACTTCTTTACAAGAAGAATATTTTTATCCAGTAAGTTATTCAGTGTTTCTCGTCCACCATTTAGAATGGCATCTTTTTGTAAATGTGAAAGTTCTTCAGCAATCTGTTCAAGGTGCTGCCGGGCAGTAATATCCGGGTTTTCAGAGATGAGATGTACCAGATGAGCAGTGACGGGATTAATTTCCATAAAGTGAACTTCATCTTCACTATCACGATAGGCAATAATAAAAGTTGGTGTATCACCGGGTTCTGTGGGAGTAAATTCAGGACTTATCTGGTGTACCGGGTACTGGTAACTGAGAGGCCAGGCCAGCGCTGAAAGTGACAATTTACAAGCTAATATATCGTCAGGAATGTTTTCATTTTCCTGGATTTCCTGGTCAGATACAGCAAGTGCCAGCTCTACCCATTCATAATGGGCAAGTTCGAGGAGGAACGGGAAATCATCATCCTGTGCTTCTCGTTCTGATTCCAGGTATTTAAGAAATTCGCGGGGCACTTCAGGAAAGAGTGGTGTGTGTGCCCTGTGATTTTCAAAGTAATCCCTTACCAGGGCATGCCAGCTACCATCATCGTAAAGGGAACGCAGCACCGGGAAAGTGCTGCTCATAAAGCCTTCTACATTGTTATAGAATAACTCGCTGTAGACATTCATGCGACGTTGTTCAACATCGGAAGGAAGCGGGTTTTTTTCCGGGTTGCGTATATGCGCAGCAAACTCGTATTGCTTACGAATGAATTCAGGATGTTCAGCCATGTTGCTGCTGTCCTGCGTGTTTTTTCCACTTTTCCTGGATGCGACTGATGGTTTCCACCTCGTTTAACATTTCAGGCAAAGGTGGGATGTTAAAGTCTCTTTCCAGAAGAGTAGGCAGGTTACCAAAATGTTGATAGGTTTTGTCCAGCAGTTCCCATACCGGATCAATTACATCGGCTCCGTGAGTATCAACAATTAAATCTTCAGCTTCGTTGTAGTGACCAGCAACATGGACATACATAATGCGATCACCCGGCAGGGCTTTCATGTATTCAACCGGGTCATAGCGGTGATTAATGCTGTTAACAAAAATATTGTTTACATCCAGCAATAATCCACAATCAGATTCATCCAGCACCGCGTTAATAAATTCAATTTCTTTCATTTCCTTACCGGGTGCCGCATAGTAAGAAACATTTTCCATCCCGATGCGCTCGCCCAAAATGTCCTGAACACGATTGATTCGTGTCACAACATGCTTCACGGCTTCTTCAGTAAAGGGGATAGGCATGAGATCGTAGAGGTGTCCATCATCACTACAGTAACTTAAGTGCTCGGTATAGCAGCGAATATCGTGTTCCTTCATGAAGCGTTTCAGTTTTTGCAAAAACGCTTCATCAAGAGGCGCGGGGCCGCCAATGGAAAGGGACAGGCCATGGCATACAAAAGGGTGTTGTTCAGTCAGGGTGCGGAACTGTTTTCCAAAAGCACCACCTACACCGATCCAGTTCTCCGGTGCCACTTCCATGAAGTTAACAGGTGCAGGCACCTGGCCTGCGAGCTCGTCAAACATCGAGCGTCGTAGACCCAGGCCTGCACCCTGTACTGGAAAAGTACGTTCAGACATGGTGATTATTTTTTATTGGCACCACATTTACCTTCACCACACTTACCCTCTTTTGTGGCTTTTTTACCTTCACCGCATTTACCTTCTTTCTCAGCTTTTTTCTCGCCGCCACATTTACCTTCTTTCTCGCTTTTTTTCTCGCCGCCGCATTTTCCTTCAGCAGCAGATTTTTTCTGGCCGCCACATTTACCTTCAGCGGCAACTTGCATATAGCCACTGGATAATTCGTTTGTGGCAAACGGGTTGCCTTGAGCAGCAGATGCGATATTGCTGGCAGCCATGCTGGCGGCAAACGCAGTACCCAGTGCAATAGATAATGGTTTTACAGTTGATTTCTTGGACATGAGTGTTCTCCGTATTGTTGTTTAAAAATTAGCCACCATGGCTGTTGTTGTAAAAAAGCGTTAATTGCTTTACGTGGAAATTCTGACATGAAGTTATCACGTAAGTTTCAAAATTTTAAGGAAATCTTAAGATTGTTAGAAAAATGTGATATTTCACATGTTTTTCACAGCAGCTTACGTAGGCATTCCATATACTGTTGTTCATCTGGCGTGGCCTGATTTTGCTGTGCTTCCCACATCATTTGCCCCAAACATTCCATAATATGATGCTCGACGGAGTGACTATCGGAATATTTTGTCACTAATTGCTGGTATAGCGCCTTGATACCGGCCGGGCGATCGGTACTCAGTTGCTCAACGATGGCGATGTGCATAGACATGTGCAGAAAGGGGTTGGTCTCACCCAAATCCGGTGAATAGTCTTTGTCTAAATAGGTATCTTCATCGCTTAACAGCTTATGGTATTCAGGGTGTTGCTCAATAATTTGAGCAACCATTTGTTCCAGCGGTTCCATGACTTCACCTGCACGGAATTTCTTCCAGCTGGAAAAGAACATTTTGCGTAATTGATTGCGATCATTGCTGAACATGCCGGTTACTCAACCACTTTTTCATCAAATTCGCAAAGGTCTTCAATCACGCAGGCACCACATCTTGGTTTACGCGCCACGCAGGTGTAGCGGCCGTGTAATATTAACCAGTGGTGAGCATCCTGTTTATAACGTTTGGGAAACCACCAGTGGCGGCGGAGCCTGTGCCAGTAACTGGGAGCAAACCGTATTCACACCCGACCCCGGTACGCTGGTGATCTTGGACGAATTCGGCACC
>JARRJY010000115.1:0-4296 GCA_037388705.1 Gammaproteobacteria bacterium | reverse complement strand
ACCTAATCTCAGAGGGGGCTTCCCGCTTAGATTAGGTCTTCCTGACACTTTAAGTGTCCTGAAGGGTCGTTGTAGACCACAACGTTGATAGGCTGGGTGTGGAAGTGCAGTAATGTATGAAGCTAACCAGTACTAATTGCCCGTGAGGCTTGACCATATAACACCCAAATATTTTGTAATATGGTGTTTAAAACGTTACATGTTGATCATTTGATTGATGTACGTATCAAAAACATTAAGATTCGTTTTGTTCCAAATTCTGTTCAGTTGTTGATAGTTAACAATTGAATAACAAGTTTGCCTGGCGGCAATGGCAAGGTGGAACCACCCGATCCCATCTCGAACTCGGAAGTGAAACGCCTTAGCGCCGATGATAGTGTGGGGTCTCCCCATGTGAAAGTAGGTCACTGCCAGGCTTTAATTTCAAAAACCCCCAGTTGCTTTTGGCAGCTGGGGGTTTTTTCTTTGCGGCAAAATAACTAGAAAAAATGTGAGATAAAAAATCTATACCAGAACGCTTGCGTGCCGATAACTGTTATATTGATAAAGACGAATAATATCCATGACAGTTAAACAGTATCCAACCAGAATTAAAACAGCAAAACGCGAAGAAAAGAATGGCGGCGCATTCTTTCTGGACCTGGATACGATTGAGGCATGGATACATGCCCTGCCACGTGGAAGCGCAGGAAAAACAGCGCAACAACTATTTTCAGGTTTACAGGACATTAATAAGATCAAACTTGATTGTGAAGATCGGGTAGATTACCTGGAACTTATCCGTGAACCATTGTTTTATACGATGAGTATCATGGAAAAACATTTCATCGGCGAGAATTTCCCACTTACCCAAAAACAAAAGAAAATTGTTTCACTATCAAAAGAATTCTGCCTGCTAATGATGACAGGCTATGTCATCGCAATCGAGGAATTACTTGAAGATTATAAAGAAAGACGAGACAAGAATCTTCTTGGGCAGTTAATTCATAGATCAATTTCATTTCTAAATCATTATTTACTTATTTCATACCAGGCGTACATGATTGTGCCAGATGATATCTGGGATAAATTTCATAAGCTATATTTGTTTGCCGAAGAAAAAAAGGTAAGCGATATAAAAATTACTGACGAAAAATTTCAATATATAAATAAAACCACCATAGCAGAAGAATATATGCGCGGTTTGCTTCTTGCAACAGCTTCACCTTACCAGATGCGTCGAAAAGAAATTGGTAATGCATACATAAACATTGAAAGGTGGTTAGACTCGGTGAAACTGTTTCATTCGGATGAAAGCATTAAATCAAAATATATCATTGTAGTTGACCTTACTAGTAATAAACCCGTTATTTATGGAGATGAATTAAAAGGAAGAAGAAAAAAGAACCTGCGGATTATTTCTATCGATCAATTAATCCACAAGATTGACCATGAATTACAAAGTGGTGAAATGATTTCATCACAAACACTTATAAGTGCAAACCTTGGCGATGCCACACTCTCACATGATCTCCTGAAAAGATTACAACATTTCTGGACATCAAAGCCTGAATCACCAATAAAAAATGGCAAAACCAGGCAGAAAGTCAGGATGACTGTTGGTATAAGTGCAACACATAACCTGGCATTGGAAACAAAGCAAACAGGAAATGATATCCAGTTATTCAGGCAACTATCTGATTTTGATGACATGGAAGTAAAATCTATCCGTAAAAAAGCTCCCCTGGATGCGATGAACAAAGATAAAATTTTCGCGGGCAACACGCAAAAACAGGTAGAAGAATGGCTTTTAATCAACGAAACGAAGGGAGAGTTTTGCGTACAAAATACAGGGAACTGCATTCAACAACTTCAGGTTGGTGAAGTCGTCGGAATTAAGTATTTAGATGAACGCAGGAAAGATGTTTTTATCCTGGGCGTTATTTCCTGGCTGAGAGTCTACAGTGATGACCTGATTAAACTAGGAATAAAACTGGTTTCAGCGTCAGCCATTCCTATTGAAGTGAGGCCTGTCTCAGGTGATATTACACCTGATCAAAACCAGCGTGCATTCCTGTTGCCTTTAAGAAAAGAGCTCAGTCAACTTAGTTCCGTGTTTGGAATCCCGGCATCTTTAAGAAGCGGTGCTGCAGTTGCCATTACCATTTATGGCAAGGAAATACAGGTAAGGTTGACGAGTAAGCTAATCAATAGTGGTTTATACAGCCAGTATCAATTCGAAGCATTGGCAAAACAGGTTGTACAGAAAAAGCAAAAAGCGAGAGCCAGGACAAAAAAGGCAGGATCAGATACAGGCTTTGATGATATCTGGGATGCTATCTAATCAGCTTCAGGTTTATGGGTTATTTGGTTTGAGCCCCAGTTCTAGCTTTTCAGAATTTTCTGGTTAGACAGGCTGAAAAAATCAACCGTCAAATCAGGTAACGTTAACATAGCGCAACTATGGTTATAGGTTGAGCTTCCTGGATTGATAACTAGTATACCTGCCAATGTCTCAGCATATACCTGGTGGGTATGTCCAACAATAAGGGCATCATATTCCAGCTTGGCCAGGTTCTCAGACCACTGTGTAACAAGGCCAGCATCAAGTTCACCATCCTGATCCAGTAAACGAATACCTCCCGTGTACGAACTGGGAGGGTGAGCATGAACCATCAATATTTTTTTCCCCTCAATATTTAATTCAAAAGTTTGTGGAAGAGATTTTATGTATTGATATACTGGCGAGTTTGTTGCCTGATTCTTTTCCAGGTACCAGATTTCGTGATTACCCAGCACCGCTTTACACTTACTCTGGATCAGTAACCTGATCGTTTCCTCAAGTTCTTCACCATATCCAGCAATATCACCAGGGCATAAGATGATATCAACATTTTGTTTTTTGAATATGGACAGCGCTTCCTTTAACGGAGCAGGGGAGGCGTGGATATCACTTATAATACCTAATCGGGTTGTCATATATTAATAAGTATAAACATTATCTAAACTTGATCAATTAATCAGGATCCTTGTGGAATTGAGAGACTGGATGTAATTAAGATTAATCATGGTGATATTGTTATGCTTGCCAATGGCATATTTTGGTTCTGGTCTGAAATAACGCATTTCTGGCACCCAAATATTTTCAAATAAAATATGGCCAGATCCCCACGATTTGTTTAACGTATAATTTTGAAGGCATCTTAGAGAAATTCAATAAAATATGGATGAGAAACAAACATCAATATTATTAGTGGATGATGATGATCTTTCCCTGGCGCTATTAAACACGTTCCTGGCCAACTCCGGATACAATATTGCCACTGCAGCTGATGGACTAAAGGCCTGGCAGCTTCTGGAACAAAACCCCGATCGTTTCAGTACTGTTTTATTAGATCGCAATATGCCTGTGATGGATGGTATGGAACTGCTTAAACGCATCAAGGCATCAACAAAATTTACTAACATGCCGGTCATCATGCAAACAGGGGCGGATAGCAAGGAGGACATCCTTGAGGGGTTGCGGGCAGGGGCCCATTATTATTTAACCAAGCCTTTCGACAGGAAAACCTTAAACAGTATTGTTGATACCGCGGTCAGTGAATATCGAAGATACAAAGCACTGACGGAAGAATTAAGCAGGACTGCAAGCACACTTAATTTAATGACAGAGGGCAGGTTTGAATTTCGAACCCTGGATGAAGGTAGAAATATTTCAGCATTGTTATCAAGTGTCTGTCCTGATCCGGGAAAGGTCGCCATGGGATTGTCAGAATTAATTATCAATGCCATTGAGCATGGCAATCTTGGCATATCCTATAAGGAAAAGTCCCGACTCCTGAAAAATATGAGCTGGGAAAAGGAAATCGATCATCGCCTTGAGCTCCCGGAGTATAAAGATAAGCACGTGACTATTGATTTTTTATCCAGCAACAATCATATCGAGTTTCTTATTACGGACGAAGGTGAAGGGTTTGACTGGGACAACTATCTCACCTTTGATCCTGAACGTGCATTCGATAGCCATGGTCGAGGTATTGCCATGGCCAATAACATGAGCTTTTCAAAACTGGAATTTCGAGGCAAAGGGAACCAGGTTCTGGCAATCATCGAGAAGAACTCAGGCTGATATGTGTCGTGACAACCACTGGCTAATCACGGTTTTACTTTCCGCCAGACCCTTGTACTGTAAGGAATTCTTGTTCATGGAGTTCAATGCTTTTAATAGCGCATATTTATGATCATGACTCAGTTTATCTACTGCGTAGAAGTACGTTCTTATTGTAAAGAGCAATAAACCTTCCTGTTTAAATCCCT
>JARRJY010000114.1:0-8172 GCA_037388705.1 Gammaproteobacteria bacterium | reverse complement strand
CCCCAGTGCCAGCAAGGCTACGCGCTGGTTACTTTTAGCTCCCGGTTCTGAAATCTGGATCATCTTGAATCACACCTTGCTTCGTGTTTAACGTTCGGGCCTGAACAAACGTAACCGATTGGCATTGCTTACCACGGTAACTGACGACATCGCCATCGCTGCGCCGGCTATCATCGGGTTAAGCAACATACCAATGAAAGGGTACAGGATCCCGGCAGCAACAGGGATACCCAGTGTATTGTAGATAAAAGCACCAAACAGGTTCTGCTTGATATTACGTAACGTTGCTTTTGATATGGCGATTGCATCAGCCACACCATGTAAAGAACCACGCATCAGGGTAATGTCTGCACTTTCTATGGCAACATCCGTACCGGAGCCAATGGCAAAACCAACATCGGCATGCGCCAGTGCCGGTGCATCATTAATACCATCACCCACCATGGCCACCACTTCGCTGCCTTTTTGCAGGGAGGCAACCTTGTCTGCCTTATCCTGCGGCATTACTTCAGCGATGACCTCATCAATGCCCACCTGCCTGGCCACCGCCTCCGCGGTATGCTGGTTATCTCCCGTTAACATGACCACCTTGATACCAATGTCATGCAGACGGGCAATAGCATCTTTGGAATCTTCTTTAACGGGATCAGCGACGGCCACTAATCCAATTAGTTGGCCATTGCCTGCCACGTACATCGGTGTCTGGCCCAGGCTTGCCAGTTCTTCGGTTCGATCCAGCAAGGCGGAAACATCAATCTTTTCTGCTGCCATCAGTTTGGCATTACCCAGAAAGACGCGTTCATTGTTGATCATTCCTTTCACACCTTGCCCGGAAACCGCCTCGAAATTGTCGACATCGTCAAGGGGCAGTTGTTTTTCCCTGGCAGCCTCGATAATGGCCAGGGCCAGTGGATGTTCTGATCCCGTTTCCAGGCTGGCGGCTTTTATGAGTACATCATTTTCCTCCACACCATTAATTGCAACCAGTGACGTTAATGCCGGTTTACCTTGCGTAACCGTCCCTGTTTTATCCACAACCACGGTGGTTAAACGTCCTGCCTGTTGCAAGGCATCGCCATTGCGAATCAGGATACCAAACTCGGCTGCCTTGCCAACACCGACCATGATGGAAATGGGTGTTGCCAGTCCCAGTGCGCAGGGACAGGCAATGATCAGGACTGTCATGGTAGTCACCAGCGCATAACTGAGTTGCCCATCATTACCCAGGTTCATCCACGCTATAAAAGTAAGAACAGCAATAATTAAAACAACGGGAACAAACACACCCGCTACCTTATCAACTAACCGCCCTATGGCGGGCTTGCTGGACTGGGCCTGGCGAACCATTTCAATAATTTGCGACAGCACCGTGTCAGCACCAATGCGTCGGGACTGGAATAAAAATGTACCGCTCACATTGATTGTGCCGGCCACGACCTCGTCATCAAGCTGTTTACTCACCGGAACAGGTTCACCGGTTAACATGGACTCATTCACGTTAGAGTGGCCTTCAATCACCACGCCATCAACGGGAATTCGCTCCCCGGGCCTTACCCTCAACGTTTCATCCAGTCCCACCTCGCTGATGGGGATATCGATTTCCTCGCCATTACGTATCACGCGTGCTGTTTTGGGTTGTAACCCGATCAAACGTTTTATGGCTTCCGAGGTTTTACCGCGGGCTCGCATTTCCAGCGCAGAACCAAAATTAATCAGGCAGATGATGATAACCGCGGCTTCGAAATACGCATGGCGTGCCAGGCTGGGCACCGTGCCAGGAAAAATGGCGATCACCATGGAATAAACCCACGCCGAGCCGGTACCCATGGCAATCAGGGTATCCATGTTGGCGTTATGCACACGGAATGCTTTCCAGGCCCCGGTGAAAAAATGTCCACCGGAATACATCATCACCGCGAGGGTTGCCAGCCCCAGTAGCAACCAGACCCATTGCCCGTTACTCGAATCAAGTGATGGAAAAAAACCACTCATCCCACCAGCAAACAAGGGCACACCCAGGGCTGCGGCAACCGCCGCTTTTTTGAGTAACTGCCGGTAATAGGCCATTTCCGCGGCTTCTTTTTCCTGTTCAGCCTCCTCACCCTTCATTTCAGCCGCATCGTAGCCAGCTGTCTTTACGGCAGTAACCAGCGAAGCCGGATCAACATTACCGATGACCAGGGCAGTATGTTCAGCAAAATTGACACTCGCCTGTTCAACACCTGCCACCGACTGCAAGGCCTGCTCCACACTGGCCACGCAGCCAGCGCAACTCATACCCGAGACAGACAACCTGATCTTGTTCAATCCAGACATAGAAGATGACCTTGTAAAATACCCGCTTAAATTGATTTATTTCAATAACTTAATATGACAATGATAGTACTTATGGAAAATTTATTATATGCACCTGTCATGCCCGTTCACCGCTTCTTCACTGTCGAAATCCCGGAAAACCTGCTACATGACATTCCCTGTTATCGTAGTCCGCGCCAATTATTAACCATGGTATTCTTGCTACATGGAAATAAATTATTTCAATGCCTTCCTGGTTGGCCTGTTCAGTACCTTACATTGTATCGGGATGTGTGGTGGCATCATTGGCGCCATCACTTTCAGTCTGCCCGAGAATGTCCGCGAAAGTCGCTGGCGACTTATACCTTATATATCCGCTTATAACCTTGGACGTATTTCCAGTTATACACTGGCGGGTTTGGCTGCTGGAACACTTGGACAGATTTTCTCGGACAGTTTCCAGCAATATGGACACCTGCTCTTACAATCACTGGCGACAATCTTAATGGTTGCTATCGGGCTTTATCTTGCCGGCTGGTTTCCCCGCTTTGCCTCGGTTGAGCAACTGGGAAAACCCATCTGGAAAAAACTGGAACCTATAAGTAAAAAATTATTACCCGTGAAAAACCCCGTACATGCCTTTTTATTTGGCATGGTATGGGGCTGGCTTCCCTGCGGCCTGGTATATTCCGCACTGCTTTGGTCAACTTCAGGTGAAACACCACTCAATGGTGCCTTGTTTATGTTTCTATTCGGCATCGGGACTTTACCAACCGTCATGACTGCCGGTATATTATCCGGGTGGTTTATGCGATTACATCGCCTGCCATACCTGAGACCAGTAGTCGGAATTACAATAATTATTCTCGCGTTAGCAACCGGCTATATGGGCTTAGAACATGCGCAACATACAGAGCATCAGCATGTTCATTGATAAATAGATATAACAGGTAGTTAGTTATGAATAAGCAAAACGTGTTTGGCCAGTCCGCTGAATTTGAATCCTGCATGCGTGCCGCGCAAATGATTGCCGCAACCGATGTTACCGTTTTAATCCAGGGAGAAAGCGGTACCGGCAAAGAACTCATGGCGCAACAACTGCACCAGCAAAGTAACCGTGCGGGCAAACCCTTTGTTACCGTTAACTGCGCGGCCTTACCCGAATCACTGGCCGAATCAGAACTATTTGGTCACCGTAAAGGTGCCTTTACGGGCGCCACCCAGGATCAACAAGGTCGAATCCAGGCTGCTGATGGTGGCACTTTATTCCTCGATGAAATTGGTGAACTACATTTAAATATCCAGGCCAAGTTACTTCGTTTCCTGGAAAGCGGTGAATGCCAGTCCGTCGGTAAAACTCACGCTGACAAAGTTAACGTGCGCGTGATTGCGGCCACCCATCGTGATTTATATAAAGAATCACAACAGGGCAACTTCCGTGAAGACCTGTTCTATCGTTTAAATATTGTGCCGGTACAACTACCGCCCCTGCGTGATCGACACGGTGATATCGAACATCTGTTAATACAACTCACTGAACAGTTATCTAACAAACATCAGCTTGCTGCTCCTGTATTTGAAAAGGAAGCCATCCAGCAACTTACCAAGTACCCATGGCCAGGTAACATTCGTGAACTGAAAAACTTCTGTGAACGTATGTTAATTTTGTTACCCGGCCAGACGGTTACGATTGATAACCTGCCTATGGAAATGCGTCAGCAACCGCGTACTTCTTCAGTCGTGCAATTACCGGAAAACGGTGTTGTACTGGATAACGTAGAAGCAGAGCTGATAAACCAGGCACTCATTAAAACTAATGGTAACCAAAGTAAGGCGGCGCGCATGTTAGGCATCACTCGCAGTGCATTGCTTTATCGTATGAATAAACACGCAATCAGCTAAATACCACAGGGCTTAACTTCTATCATGCCTAAAGAAACTGGTTTTCATTATGGCCAGCGAATTCGCCATATTTATTAACCATAAACCCATGAAGTTATATTAAAATTTTGACTAAATATAAGATTATATATTTAGTCAAATTAAGATAACTTATGAATTAACACCAGTCACACTCTTATCATATTAAAAGATGGTTTCTGGCATATAAGGAGTATGGCATCATGGTCCGTAAAACTCTCACCAGGCGGCAGTTTAATAAATTACTGGCATCAGGTTTATTGTTAAGCAGCCCATTAGTCAGGAGTCAGGCCTCAAGCGAGTCGCAAAAACTTCCCACACAAATCCAGGCCGCGGCAATCCAGATGGTTCCCAGGCTGGCCGATGTTCAATGGAACATGAGCCAGGCGGAACAGCTTATCCGCAAGGCACGCACAATGGGGGCACAGTGGATTATCCTGCCAGAAATGTTTACCTCGGCAGCAGCGTTTCATCCCGATATGCACAAGGCAATTCAGTCATTTGATGGTGCCCCGCTCAAAATGTTAACGAAACTTTCGAGCGAACTAAATGCTGTAATTGGAGGCTCATACCTGGCAAAACGTGAGCAACAAGTCTTTAACACTTTTGTGCTGGTCTTCCCTGATGGCACAACAATGCTGCACGACAAGGATATCCCGACATACTGGGAAAATTGTTATTACAAGGGTGGCAACGATGATGGCGTGTTGTCCACGCCAATAGGACCTGTCGGTTCTGTTTTGTGCTGGGAATTTATTCGTTCACAAACTGCAAAGCGGCTTTTCAATAAGGTAAACCTGGTCGTTGGTGGTTCCTGCTGGTGGACCTTACCTGATGATGCTGATGCGGATAGTCCGCGCAGAGCTGACAACCTGAAAATGCTACAGAAAGCCGCGCCACGAATGGCAAAAATGCTGGGGGTTCCTGTAATTCATGGTTCGCATGCTGGCAACTTCCATGGTTTTTTTAGCCCGGAGCTCCCTGATGTCGAATACAACTCAGCCTTCCTGGGCGAGGCTATGATTGTTGATGCACAAGGCAAAATACTGGCTCGCAGATCGCGAAGTCAAGGTGAAGGTGTGGTTATTGCCAGGCTTGATATGGTTAACAAGCCCATTCCTTCTGAGCCGATCCCAGGTAAGTTCTGGATACCCAAAGAGATGCCTGATGACTGGAAGTCATCATTTGAACGCTGGCTTGGCAAGGGAGCGGACTACTACAAGCTGGTAACTGAACATTATCTTAAAACAGGGGTGATTCCTGAGTACACGCCTGAGTACCTTCGTTAATATACTTTGCACATCAGCCAGGTGCTGGCAGTATACGTAAACAAGCCAATTGCATCGTCATATAGCTAGAAATTAATAAAAGTACAACCGCAATAAAAATGCCGCAGAATAAACTGCGGCAATCAGGTTGATATAGTCGTGTTCTTTTGTTTAGAAGTTAATATTTAACCTTGCCCACAAAGAACGACCCGGTTCATTCACCTGGATAGGTTGTGGATCAAA
Source organism: Gammaproteobacteria bacterium (assembly GCA_037388705.1). Classification (GTDB taxonomy): domain Bacteria; phylum Pseudomonadota; class Gammaproteobacteria; order UBA6429; family Thiohalophilaceae; genus JARRJY01. The sequence continues at coordinate 2,446 of JARRJY010000114.1, read as the reverse complement.
GGCATTAGGTTTATTTAAATGTTCGGCATATAACTTGTCGAAAACATTATCAATACCAAATTTCAGTTCACCTTGCTTAGTTAACTGATATGAACCATAGAAATTCACAATAGTAAATCCAGGTGTTTCACCAAAGTCCAGGCCGCTACCTGTTGTCGGATCGGCATCCACCCTGGTCTGTTTTGCTACCGCCCTGATTTCACCACCTAACATCCAGCTCGCCTGATGAAATTCAAGAGATGCGGTGCCTTCCAGTGGTGGAATCTGCGCTACCGCACGATCATCAGTCGTATTCTCTGCACGCACATAGGCTAAAGTAAAACGACTGCTCCAGTTGCTGTTCCATTGGTAACTGCTTTCCAGGTCAATACCAAGCAATTCCACGTCAACATTACGATAGATCGTTGCTCCATCAGAGAGCAAAATACCATCCTGGCCACGAGCCGTGTCACGCAGGATATAGTCCCTTACCCTGTCAATATAGGCAGAGACTGACAGGCTAGCGTTTTTGCCACTGGTCGATAGCCCGATATCCAGCTGGTTATGTTTTTCCGATTCAATATCAGGATTACCTACCCATATCATGGTTGGCATCCCCATATTGGCAGCCATGTAACGTTCGGTCGCATCGGCGGCACGTACTGTGCGGCTTATTCCCCAGAACATGGTACGCTGGTTAGCCAGATCGTATTCCATCCTGTATAAAGCACCAAGATTATTTTCTGATACATCTTCAGCATTTTTACCGTAATAAGTGTTATATAAATCGTCGGGGCTGGTTCCCATAGCTGCCAGTAATGTTTTGCTGGCGCTTGAATCAACACTGTCATAACGCAGTCCTGCTGTATAACGGGTGCCTTTCTTTATCTGCCCGTTATATTCAATAAACATTCCTGTCTGTTCAATCTCTACCCCGGGCCAAAGATATGACTGCACCATACCAGTAGCGGCGGAATACCGGGTGGCATCACGATCGCTGTTTTGCATATCGATGCCGATGGTGAGATTACCCTTTCCTACCGCTATATCACCCGTAACACGTGCACCATCAGTAATCGAATCAGATGGTACTTCCAGATCGGTACTGGGTAGATCACGTAACGTATAGTTATCCATGACATGATGAACATCTGTACGATAGGCTTCGAATTTAACCTGCTCAAACACACCAACACTGGCGGTTTGAATTTTCAGCTTGATACCGTCTTCATCTGATACCGGGGAATCCATCATTGCCCCGGCATAAAGAATATCTTTACCACGTACTGCATCAAAGTCAATGTTCAACTGTGTTCCACCTGCAGTGCGCATGCCAAGGCTAACATTGGCTGAATTCTCTTTATAGCCGGAACGTACTTCGTCTCCATTACCATCTTCATATTCCCTGGCTTCCTTGGCGCTTATCGTGCTACGAATATACCGGTCATTACTGCCTCCAGCTACATCAGCATATGCATCCCATGCACCACCGTTGGAACGATAACCGGCACCATATTTTCCTTTTACATTTTCACCCTCTTCGAACACGGGCGGCTTGCGTTCGAATAATACCGTTCCCCCAGAACCACCACTGCCGTACACCAGGGTTTGTACGCCTTTTAATACTGTAACCTCATCATAAATTTCTGTTGATGCATATGAGGTAGGGGGATCCATCCGGTTTGGACAACCACCATATACATAAGCGCCATCCAGCAGGATGTTTAACTGGTTATATTTCTGGCCACGAATCACCGGATCGATCCCATGGCCACCCATCTTTACGCCGGAAACTCCGGGTACCTGTAATATCCATTCACCGCCGTCAGCAGGTGTTCCTTTCAGTAAAGCATCTGTTGACAGGCTGGATGCGTTTGCATCCACCAGGGTATCGGCCTGAACATCAACGGTAGGTAAAACAGTCTCCTGTGCATGTGCCTGGCTGGCTAAGGCAACTGCCATGGCAATATAAACATTATTATTCATTTCTTACTCCGGAAATTTTTATTCCAGGAGTTAGTGCAAATGTTATGCCTGTTGTGCTTTTAAAACGAATCAATAACTTGCTGCGCTAGCAACAGTTGCAACTGTCTGATATCAAACAGAGCTGTTCGATAATAATCAATTATTCAGAGAAAACCTGACCGGAACCTGCACTGTCGAAGTAACTGTCATGTCATTTTCTCGTGCTGGCATAAAGCGCCATTGCTTTACACTGTCGACAGCTACAACATCAAGAATCCGAAAGCCGGAGCTACGGACAACATGTATCCCTGTTACTTTGCCTTCTTCACTTACCCTTACCTGTAATAACACCAATCCTTGCATACCACGGCGACGTGCGACTGATGGATAAACCGGTTTTGGATTGTCCAGTGCATAGGGCCGACTATCTGCCTGTACAAAGGTACTGGCAGATGCAGCTTCTTTCTCGTTAGTTTCTGGTTTCTGGCGTGCCTCTGATTCA
>JARRJY010000113.1:0-4725 GCA_037388705.1 Gammaproteobacteria bacterium | reverse complement strand
TAAACTGCCGGCATCTGGATACTTGCCGGCAGTTTACCTGACAACATTAATGATTTTTAATTTTCAGGTTGGTCTTGGTGTTATTTTTCATTAAGTGCGCATGTCGATGTGCCGCTTGTTCCGCCATGCGGTGCATTACCGAACCAAAATCGCTGTCCTCAAGTTCCTTCATGGCCTCGCTGGACATTACTTTTTGCGACAATGAATAAAATGGCTCCTGTTCTGGTGTTAGGGAGATATCATCGTAGTCGATTGCTAACTTGCCCTCCGTGGCCAGATCAATAAATTCCTGTACAGTTGCAATATAAAATTTCTTTACATCTTCCACCGACTCGGATTGATTTAGCTGATCTCGTAATTTTGGTAATACCTGGTGCTCATACTTGGTGAGAGACTGCATTTGGGTCATATTATTCCCCCTGGAATTATACTTGGTTATAAATTATTTATACGCCGTAAACCACGGCAGAACATTGATATATATCAATTACAGTATAGTTAACCTGGTGACGATTTAGCCGAAATGGCATCCGGAATATTAGGATTCTTTAATGAGGAGTCCACCTGGTTATTTTATCCCCTTTCTCGACTTACGATCACACACGGCTTTTATTTCCATTGCCGCCGGAACACTTTCAACACCCACAAGATTTTCAAGGATACACTGGTTGAATGCCTTTTTCCTTTCACTTGTAAAAGTTGGGGACTTATAGTTTTGCTGGCAGGCCTGCATAATCAGGTGGGTGGCGACATCAATCTTGGCACCTTTCAGGTATTTTAATATACAGTCGTCGTACTCATCCTGGCTGGCAATCACTGAAACAGAAAACAGGCACAATATTACTGTAGTGTAAATATACTTCATATTTATACTCCATTTCAAAGTAAAGCTTGATACCTCTCGGCATCTTCTTTGCTGAAAACACATGCGACAATTTTTTCAAACCTTTGCTCGTATTCCCTCATGACACGAACTGCAATCTGCGCAGCCTTGTCCTTGGGATATCCATAAACACCGGTACTGATTCCCGGAAGGGCAATGGTTTTGATATCACCCTGCTCCAGTGCAACATCGAAAGAACGACGGTAGCAGCTTTCCAGGAGCGCTGGTTCACTGGCATGTCCACCATGCCATACAGGGCCAACGGTATGAATAACATACCTGGCCGGAAGACTAAATCCCGGTGTAATCTTTGCGTCGCCGGTTTGACATCCATTTAGAGGGCGGCAGGCCTCCAGTAAGTGGGGGCCTGCTGCTCGATGAATTGCACCATCGACTCCTCCACCTCCTAATAGAGAGTTATTGGCAGCATTCACGATGGCATCAACCTCGAGCCGGGTAATATCGTCCTGGATTACTTCGATCATTTTGTAACAACTTGTTTAGAAAGTCATATATTCCTTCAGCTAATAATATAGTCCATTTTGTTATATGCATATCACTTGTCAGTTTCACTAAATTAAAACTCTCTATGATTCTCGATATTTATATGTATACTTTATTAATATGCTTGAATCATCTGCCAGTAATCAGTACGACCAGTTACCAATTGGTGTCATAACAGAAGTGCATGGCCCGGTGGTTGTGATTGCCTGTGAAACCTTACCTCCATTGCGGCAGGCCTTGTGTGCGCGCTTCGACCATGAAACATATCTGTTCGAAGTTCATCAGCACCTTGATGAAAAACATGTACGTGCCATCACTTTGCACCGTAGCGCCGGCATGTACCGCGGCATGATGATTTATGATACCGGTTTACCACTGCATATACCGGTATCACCGGATTGCCTGGGTCGCTTGCTGAATGTGTTTGGTGAACCTCTCGATAATGATCCCCCTCTTTCTACCAGTGAATTTCGAAATATCCATAGTCGCCCCGCCCCCATTCATGAATCGGTTGGAGCCGGAGATGTTGTACAAACCGGCATCAAGGTAATTGACCTGCTGTGTCCTTTTGTTAAGGGTGGCAAGACAGGCCTTTTTGGTGGTGCTGGTGTCGGCAAGACAGTACTGATCATGGAATTTATGCATGCCATAGCAACCCTGCATGAAGGTCTATCGGTATTTGCAGGCGTTGGTGAGCGTATCCGAGAAGGTCACGAACTATGGCATGAAATTGACAAGGCGGGCGTATTGCCACAAACGCTGATGGTCTTTGGGCAAATGGATGAATCACCGGGGGTAAGATTCCGGGTCGGCTTATCAGCACTGACTTATGCTGAATACCTGCGTGATTCCATGCAAAAAGAAGTTCTGTTCGTGATGGATAATATATTTCGTTTTGTCCAGGCCGGTAGTGAAGTCTCGAGTCTGCTTGGCCGAATGCCTGCCACGGTTGGCTACCAGCCAACCCTGACTTCAGAAGTCGCGGAAATGCAGGATCGAATTCTTTCCACCAAACGGGGTGCCATTACCTCGGTACAGGCAGTTTACGTTCCGGCTGATGATATGACCGATCCTGCAGTAAGTGCTATCCTGAGTCATCTTGATACCACCGTCATTCTTTCACGCAGCCAGGCTGGCAAAGGGATTTACCCTGCCGTTGATCCTTTGCAATCCAGCAGTCGTATTATGGATCGCCATACCCTTGGCTCATACCATTACAATATCGCGGAAGGTGTCAGGGAACACCTGGCACGTTACCAGGAACTGGAAGATATTATCAGCATGCTCGGCGTGGAAGAATTGTCGGCCAAGGATCGAAAAATTGTCATGCGTGCGCGTAAGATTCAGCACTACCTGACCCAGCCGTTCTGGACCACCGCATCACATACCGGTATAGAAGGAGTTTCTGTACCATTGGAAAGTACCCTTACAGACTGTGAAAAATTTCTGCGTGGAGACTTTGATGATCTCCCGGAAGATCAATGTTACATGCGCGGCACCATGGAAGGTATCAAGGTATGAGCACTTTTACTCTCTCGCTTCATGATGCAGCCCGCTCGGAACAAATTCAGGGAGTAACCTCTTTCGTAGGAGAAGATGCATCAGGCAGTTTTGGAATTTTAGCCGGACATGACCGCATGATGACCTGTCTTATAATTGGACTGGCCCGTTTTCGGGTTGGCGAAGCACCATGGACTTACCTAGCGTTACCTGGCGCTGTACTTTATTTCCATGGCAATGTACTTACCCTGAGTACCCGTCATTACCTGCTTGATGATGACTACACGCGTATCAGTAAGGCCTTGCAACAGGAATTGCTCGCCGAGGAAGAAAACCTGCATACCATGAAACAAAGCCTGCATCGTATGGAAGAACAGCTTCTAAAACGCCTGTGGGAAATGGGCCGACAGGAAACAGGATAAGCCATCATGCAAAAAATGGATGAACTGAAAAAACAGGTCGAACGTCAGGCTGAGCGTATGCAAAAGGCAGAACGCGAACGCCCAACAATATTTAGCCAGACAATTTACATTGGCACGCTTGGGCTTTTATTTGTCCTGCCTGTCGTTGTAGGTGCCTACCTCGGACACTGGCTGGACAATCTGGCTACGGGCTATTCTATACGCTGGACAGTCAGCCTTATATTGGTAGGTGTAATGGTTGGTGCAATGAATGTTTACCTGTTTATAAGGGAGTAAGGTTATGAATGAAGGAAACATATTCATCGAACCCGTGTTTGAAATCGGCCCGGTCGATATCACCAACACCGTGATTACTACCTGGGTAATCATGGCGGTAATCTGGTTATTTGCCTGGCTGGTATCCCGTAACCTGCGCACTGAACCCGGCACCTTGCAAACAGCTATCGAAGGTATTGTTTCCAGTATTGATAATGCCGTGCGTGCGGTAGCACCCCAGCACGGTAAATATATTATGCCTTTTATCGGCAGCTTGTGGATTTTTCTGGTGATTGCCAACCTAAGCGGCCTGATTCCAGGTTTACATTCACCAACACGTGACCTGTCAGCAACGGCAGCAATGGCATTCATTGTATTTCTTTCCACGCACTGGTTTGGTATTCGTATCCAGGGCGTGAAAAACTACCTGCATCATTACCTGACTCCAAGTCCGATCCTGTTACCATTTCATCTCATTAGTGAAATCACCCGTACGCTTGCCCTGGCGGTACGATTATTTGGCAACATCATGAGCCTGGAAATGACCGCCTTGTTAATCCTGCTGGTAGCAGGCTTTCTGGCACCTGTGCCTATCTTAATGCTGCATATCATCGAAGCATTGGTACAGGCTTATATTTTTGGCATGCTGGCACTTATTTATGTGGCTGGCGGCATACAATCACAACAACTTCGGCAACAACAATAAAGGAGTTAACTATGCCTGATTTATCAACCTTTACACTGGCATCTACTGTCGCGGCTATCCTGGGGATCGCTGTTGGTGTCATGTTTCCAGCGATTGCCATGGGCTGGGCAATCAGCCGTGCCATGGATGCGTTGTCACGACAACCGGAAGCTGAGCGCTCAATCATGCGTACCCTTTTCATCGGACTGGCAATGATCGAATCGTTGGCCATCTATGTTCTGGTTATTGTACTTATCATCTTGTTCCGTAATCCGCTGCTTGAATACCTGCTGAAGTAACTGGATTAACAGCATGCTGTCACAAACAACAAAAACGTGGGGTACTCTGGCGTGGAACTGAACTGGTCGACTTTTGTCCTGGAGATCATTAATTTCCTGGTTCTGGTATGGATCCTTAAACACTTTTTCTATAAACCGGTGCTTGAGGTCATTGCCCAGCGACAGGCCAGAATTGAA
>JARRJY010000112.1:0-7329 GCA_037388705.1 Gammaproteobacteria bacterium | reverse complement strand
AGTAAAAAATGCGTTTTTAAGAAATACCAAACCTGTTGCCTGTTTATTAAGGATTGTTAAATGAAGAACATAGATAAACTATCGTCAACAGGTATTTGATTCTTTAATCTTTCTGGATTCCAGGGAAAATATCTACCGTTCTCAGAGTAGCTATCTGTTTGTTTTTATTGAGATTTCATTTTTGCTTATCCCGGATTAATTTTGTGAACTGCATCACAATCACAGCAGAGTCCTCTCAAGAAATAATCATTTTGCCCGATATGATACTTATACTTTTTATGTGCCCAAATTGAATACAGGAATCCAGCCCACATGCTGTCCCGATTCATCGCCTTAATTATTCTGTTTTTAACGATCACAGCCTCGTTTCAGGTAAACGCTGAGGTGGTGAAAATTGCCGTATTTTCCTCGCAGAATTTCCACGTCAGCATGAAGCAATGGCAGGCAACGGCAAATTATTTAACGGCAAAAATCCCGGCACATGTTTTTCAGGTACTGCCCTACACAAGTTATTCAGACCTGGAAACAGACATGAAGAAAAACAAACTGGATTTTCTGATAGCCGCAAAACACCAACTACCCCGTTTTGCCACTGAATTTCCCATCATACCTGTCATGAATAGTCGCTCGTCAAACCATACCAATGACTGGGCACTGGTACGTAAACGCCAACTACCTTACCAACTCACCTTTAGTGTTTCAGAAGCCTTGCTGAATTTGCCAGAAAAACATAAAGCGCTGAAACAGTCCGGAATGGCAGGCTGGAAAATATCAGCTGATGCACATGTCGCGATCAGCCAGGGGCAAAAACTCAAAAAAGTCTTTCACACTTCCTATGAACTGGTTAGTGATGTAGTGAATCAATACCGTTCATACATTCTGGCAGCCCTGGTATCTGGCCTGTTGATATTTTTGTATCAACTATGGGATCGCTACCACCTGGCGCAACAGCTGAAAAAACATCGTCAACAAAGAAACGATCCGAGACTCTCGGACACGGTGTCCTGAACTTTATTAGATATTCTCTAGACGGCAACCTGGGCCGTTAGATGTTTCTCTATGGTAGGAAACAGCTGGCCACGTGTAATTGGCTTGGGAAGAAAATCATTCGCACCCAGACGACGCAACCAGAACTCCTCGGTTTTTTGTTCCGAAGCACTGATAATAATGATGGGCGTAGCATTGAGCTGATGCATTTTTCGAATGCGGCGCGTTGCCTGAAAGCCATTCATACCAGGCATTAGCACATCCATCAAAATGATATTGGGTTGGTGTTTTTCCGCCATCATGATGGCCTGTTCACCATTTGCAGCCGTTAACACATCGTAACCATCGTGCTCTAGCAGTTTTTTCAACGCAAACACGACCGTACTGGAATCATCAACGACCAGAATACTGGAACCTGTGTGAGGAACACGTTTTTTGCGGTTTTTTTCGCGCCCGAGTATCTTGCTAAAATCAAATTTGTTCATGGTACCGAATTAACTGCCTCGGATAATGTCACTTTAGATTATAAGCCTTTATACCGCAATGCCGGTTTTTTCAAACCATATCACATTTCCACCCACCAGGTGGCTCTGCTAAGATATAGGATATTGTTTTTACAGGGTTTTTATATAAGGCAGCCATGACCAGCAAAAAGAAAATTGACTCGTCCGGGTCACTGGACAGACAAATCAATAACTTACCTTATGCCGCCAGTCGGCTGGGAGCAAATATTGAACTGGTGGATATCGCCAGGGAAATTGCCCAGGCAGATGCCATGATCAGTACTCGGGTCAGCGCCAAGCTCAGGGTGATAGCCGATCAGATCCGCCACTTGCAGCAGGAGGCCCGGGGTATTCTTGAGGAAACCCGGCGAGACCAGCAATTGCACCATGCTGAATGTAATTTTAAACGTCTACCCGGTAAAACCTACCACCTGTACGAGAAAAACAATGGCCAGCTTTACTTTTCCATGCTTTCTCCCAACGAATGGGGGGGTGCGCCACCCCACCCTTTTATTGGCTCTTTTCGCCTGGAAAATGATATGTCCTGGACTGCGCTGGATAATCTTAATGAGCCTCAGGTTGATGACAGCCGGGAAATTATCGAACGCCTGTTAAATAACCCTTAAACCATCATCATTTAAACTTCCTCTATGCATAACCTTCGCCATTATCTGCTGGTGACCTTATCCTATTGGGGCTTTACGCTGACTGATGGCGCCCTGCGTATGCTGGTGTTACTCCACTTTCATAACCTCGGTTATTCCCCGTTACAAATTGCCTTCCTGTTTTTGTTTTACGAGTTCTTCGGGATAGTCACCAATTTACTGGGTGGCTGGCTAGGGGCTGTTATGGGGCTGCGAGCTACCCTGCTTGCCGGTATCAGCTTACAGATCGTTGCCCTGTCTATGCTGGCTTTGCTTGATCCGCAATGGCCAGTCGCTTTAGCCGTTAGTTACGTTATGTTCGCCCAGGCCTTGTCCGGTATTGCCAAGGACCTGACCAAGATGAGCTCCAAGAGTGCACTCAAGTTTGTTGTTCATGAAAATGCCCAGGGTACTTTATTTAAATGGGTAGCTATTCTTACCGGTTCAAAAAATGCTCTTAAAGGTGTCGGTTTTTTTATGGGCGGCCTGTTACTGAGCACGATTGGTTTCGCCAGTAGTCTCTACGTGATGGCAACTGCACTGTTAGTGATCCTGGTTTCATCGGTTTTACTGCTACCTTCTGATATGGGTAAAGCGAAAAGCAAAAAGAAGTGGCAGCATCTGTTTGCAAAAAGCCGCGCCATTAATATCCTGTCTTTTGCCCGCCTGTTTTTATTTGGTTCGCGGGATGTATGGTTTGTTGTAGGTCTGCCACTATTCCTTGCCACACAGCTGCAATGGTCACACATGCAAGTTGGCAGTTTTCTGGCAAGCTGGGTCATCGGCTATGGCATCATCCAGTCGCTGGTCCCGGGTTTTATTCGTCAGCATATCCCGACCGGTAAAACCGCCTTTTACTGGGTATCAATACTGACAATGGTACCTGTACTTATCATAGTGGCACTAGGGGCTGATTTTGCCATCAGGAACAGTCTTATTGCCGGGCTGGCCTTGTTTGCCCTCATATTTGCCATTAACTCAGCAATTCACTCATACCTGGTTCTCGCTTATACCGACCATGATAATGTCACCATGGATGTCGGATTTTACTATATGGCCAACGCGGCCGGGCGCCTCACCGGCACGGTACTGTCAGGCTATCTGTACCAGGAGGCCGGTTTAGCCGGTTGTCTCTGGGTTTCTGTCGCTTTTATTCTCATCGCAAGTATTGTTACCCGGCTGCTGCCTGAAAAAAATCCCACCTGAGCTGTCAACCAATCCGGTTATACATCGTTATATTCATAAGATAAGGATCCATATAACACGACAATAAAAACGAGGAACATCCCTGAATGATTAAGGATAGCCTGACTCGGCACTGGCTGAGCGCCTTGTTGATTTTTCTGCTCTGCCCGGTAGCTTTTGCACAGGAAAATTTTCTCGATTATGTCTCCGAAATGGATGACACCCCACCTTCCTCATTGTGGATGGAGTATCAAAGTAACGAGGATGACAGCACTGATTTTTATATGGATCTGGGATTATACCTTAACCCATCAAATACATTAAAAATTGGTGTTGGTGAAAGCCAGTTACACGATGCTGGACAAAGTATTGATACTGATAACTATGATATTCAACTTGTTCATCACATATCCCGTAATATTGATATCGGTATTGGCTATTCTTACTGGGGAAATAAAGATGAACTATGGACAGAAACTCTCGATTTACTGTTTGTAGTGCATGGTGATGACATCAGTATTCGACTGCAACCCCGTTTTTCAACATTGAATATTTATACCGTTCCCATCACGGGGCAACGAAGACTGGTTGAGAGTAATAGTGACGGCTGGGGTGTTTCACTCAGTTACTATGCTATCAAAAACTGGACTTTTAACCTGGCGGCGACTGACTATAACTACGAGGTAGATTTAACCAAACTCAATACCCTTCTTGCCCGGATAATTTTTTCCAATGCAACATTATTACTCAGTGATAACTTTCTGGAAAAAAGCACCTCGTTTGAAATAATAAGACAGTTCAAGAATTTTGACCTGGGTCTTGTTATAGGACAGTCAGTATCAGCCATCGACCACAGTGACATTGATAATTACGCTATTAATCTTGAATGGTATATCCATCCTGATTACAGCCTGTTCATGGAAACAGGCGAAACGATACCTGAATCAGGTGATCCAGGTACTTATGTCACGGCAGGTTTTAGCGCTTTGTTTTAGGAAAGTATTTCCTGAAGGTATTAGGAGGTGATTTGCACATTCACGGCTTGCTCACCTTTCTCACCTGCTTCAACTTCGTAGTTAACTTTCTGCCCTTCCGCTAATGACTTGAAGCCTTCCATGGAAATCGCTGAAAAATGCACAAAAACATCATTACCACCGTCTTCCGGTGTAATGAAGCCAAATCCTTTTTTATTATTAAACCACTTAACAATACCCGAACTCATGTTGACCCCTTACTTTAAATATTTTTTCCTGGAACGTTGTTATTATTTTTTATATTTATAATAAAACACTTATATACAGTGCTTAACTAACCTAAATTATACCTGAAACAATTCATAAATGATCACTGCACAAACTATTAATATATAAGTATATAGTTGAATTCGTATTACAAATCAGTAAGACTATGTTCATTCGAATATACTTACTCGTTTCAGGAAAATCGTATGAGCCACTATCTTGTCATTTCTGCCATCGGCAATGACCGCCCCGGTATTGTTAACAGCGTTTCGCAAATGATCGTTGAGCACAAGGGTAATATCACCAGTAGCCGAATGATGGCAATGGGCGGGGAGTTTTCACTGATGTTAATGGTAGAAGGTGATAGCGCAGTCATTGAAAAAATTCAATCCACCCTGCCGGATATGGAGGCATCATTAGGGTTGACGATCGTTTCAAAACATACGGAAGCGAAACCCGGCACCGCACGTGTACCCTGCAACATTAACGTCGTCTCTATGGATCACCCTGGAATTGTTCAACAGGTTGCCGATTTCTTTTCGTCTCGTGATGTCAATATCGAGGAAATGAACACTGATACTTATCCGGCCGCGCATACCGGTACCCCCATGTTTGCCCTTAACATGGTCGTCAGCTTACCCGCTGATATGAAAGTTGCGCCCCTGCGCGAAAAATTCATTGATTTTTGTGATGCGCTGAACCTTGATGCCACAATGGAAATCAGTTAACCACTTCGAACAGCTCACTTTAGAATACGTTTTTGAAATCCAACCCGGCACAGGTAACATTCCGGGGCATACCCTGGCCTGTCACCCGGGGACAAGACGTCACCTGTCTTCATATAGATGGTAGCTTGTTTACTATTTCTGACAGTCTGTTAACATGCGCGACTTTTCACGCCCTTCTTCTACCTGGAGTTCAACATGTTCCAACTTGGTTGTGCCACCCGCGTCTGTTTTCAAAACGAAGTGCTTTCCGGCCTGACTGTAGCCCTGGCGCTGGTACCGGAAGCTGTTGCCTTTGCCTTTGTCGCCGGCGTTGATCCGCTGGTAGGTCTCTACGCGGCATTTATGGTGGGACTACTGGCCTCTATTTTTGGTGGTCGTCCAGGCATGATTTCCGGGGCGACCGGTGCCATGGCCGTCGTGATGGTAAGCCTGGTTGCTCAACACGGGGTGGAATACTTGTTTGCTGCCGTGGTACTGACCGGCCTGTTGCAGATCACCGCTGGTTTTCTGAAACTGGGTAAATACATTCGCATGGTACCGTACCCGGTTATGCTCGGATTTGTAAATGGCCTGGCCATCGTGATTTTCCTTGCCCAGCTTCAGCACTTTCAGACCACCGCAGCTGATGGCACCACCAGCTGGATGAGCGGGACACCACTGGCTATCTTTGCGGGACTTATCCTGCTTACCATGGTCATTATTCATTTCCTGCCCCGTCTGACTACACGGATTCCTGCTTCACTGGCTGCCATTATTACCGTTTCGTTACTGGTCATCGGCCTATTAACCCTGAGCCTGATTGATGATGTGACCAACACGCGTGGCCGGGGTAACCGGGAATGCATTGGCCAGGGTATCGCCAATACCACGACTGGCCTGTTTGGCGGCATGGGGGGCTGCGCCATGATTGGCCAGAGCATGATCAACGTGAACTCAGGTGGTCGTCAACGCCTGTCCGGGATTTCCGCCGCACTGTTCCTTTTGTGCTTTATCCTGTTTGCCTCAGATCTGATTGAACAAATCCCCATGGCAGCCCTGGTTGGCGTCATGTTCATCGTCGTGATGGGCACCTTCGAATGGTCAAGTCTGCGCATCATGGGCAAAATTCCCCGCACCGATGCTTTTGTGCTGATCCTGGTATCCGCTGTTACCGTGGCCACCGATCTGGCAATCGCAGTGATTGTCGGCGTAATTGTTTCTGCCATTGCCTTCGCCTGGGAACATGCCAAACATATCAATGTAAAAGGCTACGATACTGAATACGGTATTCGGATATACGAGTTAAATGGTCCACTGTTCTTTGGTTCGGTGAAAAGTTTCATGGAACTCTTCAAGCCAGAAGACGATCCACAGGAAGTGATTATTGAATTCCAGAATTCGCGTGTTGCCGATCACTCGGCGATTGAAGCTATCGATAACCTGGCGGAAAAATACATCAAAGCGGGAAAAACACTGCACCTGCGTCACCTCAGCCCCGAATGCCGACAGTTGCTGAAAAAAGCCGGCGACCTTGTTGAAGTTAACGTGATGGAAGATCCTCGCTATCATGTTGCGGATGATGAGCTGGCTTAGCCAGCCAGCCGGTTTGACACCTGGCCTGGCACACTCCGTGGACTGCGCACCGGTGTCATCTTACTATCATCCAATCCAATGCAATTACCACTCCAGTTAAATGGTATTTTCTCGCTTAATTTCCCACCAAAATCATAGATTTTTCAGAATTTGTAGCGTAAAGTTAAATAGTCTGCATTAAATGCAGTGGTTATTTGGTTGTGCCTTCTCAGTTACTTTCAAATCCTCCATTCATCTTCTGCAGTCAAAACAACAAGTAAATCAGTAACAATTAAGGTGAAAGTAATGGCAACTGGTACAGTCAAATGGTTTAACGAGAAAAAAGGATTTGGATTTATTGCTCAAGATGAAGGTGGCGATGATGTTTTTGTTCACTTCAGCGCAATACAGGGCGATGGATTTCGTACATTAGCAGAAGGTCAGAAAGTGAATTTCGAAATTGAGTCTGGTCCTATGGGACCACAGGCGT
>JARRJY010000111.1:0-4941 GCA_037388705.1 Gammaproteobacteria bacterium | reverse complement strand
GTTAAACCAACAATTGGGTTTAATGTGATAGTAGCTGTAGAGTTGATTTGTGGACAACCTGAAGGATTATAGAGGTCAATGTCAACAGAAACTGTACCGCCAGTTGCTGTACCAGTACCGACGAAAGCAGATGAGGTTGAAGCTGCAGGACCAACCGCGCGTTTGCCGCCTTCATTCAAATTAGCCAGTAATTGTGCATCACTTGAAAATGGGCAGGTACCACCAGACTGGCCTTTGGCAAATTCATTACGGATGTAACGAATGGCAATATCTTTGTTGTCTGTGTGCGAGTTTACCTGCGCACGCTTGATGTAGCCCTGGTAGGCCGGGATAGCGATCGCAGCCAGGATACCGATGATGGCTACTACGATCATAAGTTCGATCAGGGTAAAACCTGTCGCTTTTTTCATAGGTGCTTTCATGTTGTTTATCTCCACATATGTGTTTGAAAATTAGGGGTGTTACTTGTTGTTTTTCTACTTGCAGCAAGCGTGCCAAGATTTTAATTACAGTATGTGTCGGCAGGGTTATGGGTAACTTTAGTGGAAAAATGCAATATCCATCACGCTTTGAGTGTATCCAGGCCGGTATATAACGCATAATACTAACAAAGTTAGTATTTACTTTAAGAATTTCGGGTATAACTGTATTGTTACAGGGATAAACAGTGGCATAAAGTGACAAAAATTGTCACATTTATCTATTAGAATATTAGTAAAGATTTATTATATGCAGCCAAATTTTGTACAGTTCAAAGGAAAACTCGAAAGACAGCTTGTGCATATGCAAAAAAACCAGCGTTGGCTGGTTTTTGCTGTGAACGCGGTTTTCATCATTTTACTGGCAATGTCACTGGCACAGTTAAGCTGGCGGGTTTTTTCAGTTGATGCTAATAATAATGCAAAACGATCAGCGCCTGCTCAAAAAATAACCAGCCGGGATGAGGCTGCCGCCAGGCTAAGCAATATTAGTGAATTACATTTGTTCGGTAAAACGGAAGTTGCCATTAAAACGGACACCCCGATAGTGGCGCCTGAAACCCGCCTGCAGTTAAAGCTGAAAGGTGTGTTTGCCTCCAGTAACCCGGAGCGGGCCTATGCCATAATTTCTGATAGTAAAAACCAGGATAAGTCGTATCGCCTGGGTAGCAAGATTGTCGGGGGGGCTATCTTGCACGCTGTCTATCCGGACAGGGTAATACTAAAGCGCAATGGGCGACTGGAGACATTGCGCTTATCGACCAGCTATGACAAGTCTGGGATGAAAACTTCTATAAAAAAGAGTAAAAGAATAAGCAGAACACCAGGTAAGGTGATACAGGCTCCACCCAAACTGAAGAAATTAAAGCAGACACTGCTGGAGGACCCTCAGCAAATCTGGCAGCAGGTGCGTATCAGCCCGGTACTAAAGGATGGTAGCATCAAGGGCTACATGGTTGAGCATAAAGACAAGCAGTTGATGCGTAGCCTCAATTTACAAAAGGGAGATGTGATTACCGCGGTGAATGGTAAACCACTGAGTGACCCCGCATCATTGTATGGCCTGATGAACCAGCTCAAAACTCAGCAGTCTTTAAACGTGACTATTGAGCGAAATAACCAGGAACAGACTATTCAGTTACGAATGTAGCTTTAATATTAAAGTGTATTTTGGGAAAATTATAAAAACAGGGATATTTTGACAGATGTTAAGTTTTCATTCCGGCAAGGGTATTATTAGACTGGCAACAGGGTTGTTGTTCTTGCAACTTATGTTGAGTGTCGCATTTGCCGCGCCTGCCAAGAAAGAGGAATCGGTTACCACGCTTAATTTTAACAATACCGATATTACTGCCGTAATTGCGGCTGTTTCAGAAATGACGGGTCGGAATTTCATTATTGACCCTCGGGTGAAGGGCAAGGTAACCATCATTTCCAACCATGCCATGTCAGCCAGTGATATTTATGATGTATTCCTGTCGGTGTTGAAAGTTCACGGCTTCGCGGCTATCCCGGGTGATAATGTCATCAAGATTGTTCCCGAAGTTGGTGCCAAGCAGGATGCCATCCGTACCGCAACAGGGAAGTTCCCCGGCGGTGGAGATGAATTTGTCACCCGGGTCATAGAAATAAAATATGTGAATGCTGCGCAACTGGTGCCGATTTTACGCCCGCTGGTTCCACAACGTGGCCACCTGGCTGCGTATCCCGGGTCCAATGTGCTGGTGATTTCTGATAGTGCCGCTAATATCACGCGCCTGGTAAGAATTATTCGTCGGATTGATCAGGCCTCGGGTGATGAAATTGAAGTCGTTGCCCTGGAACATGCGTCAGCCTCGGAAGTAGTACGCATTATTACCCGCCTCAAGCCTGGCGATCCCAAGCAACCTGACCAGCTTAAAATTGTTGCCGATGAACGTAGTAACAGCGTATTAATTGGTGGTGATAAATCTGACCGGGTTCGCTTACGTGCCCTGATTTCACATCTTGATACCCCCGTTGCCCTGGGTGGTAACACGCATGTGATTTATTTAAAAAATGCGGAAGCAAAGAAGCTGGTACCTGTACTGACAGGTGTTAGCCAGGGTGTTGCTGGAGGCAAAGGTAATAAAACTGCAACCAGCGAAAATATCATCATACAGGCTGATGAAAATACCAACGCATTAGTTATCAATGCTCCACCTGATGTGTTTCGTTCTCTACGTGGTGTTGTTCAAAAACTGGATGTTCGGCGTGCCCAGGTTCTGGTTGAAGCAATTATTGCTGAGGTCAAACTGGATAAAACCCGGGAATTGGGAGTTCAGTGGCTGTTCGATGGCAGTTCCCAGGATCAAGCGGTTGGTTTTATTAATTTCAGTTCCATTGGCGGACTGGGTGGCTTGTTAAGTACTCCACCAACACTCTCAGATGGCATCGCGGTGGCCGGCGGTGATTTTAATGGAACAACCCGTTTTGGTGCTTTGTTAAGAGCATTATCAGGTGATAGTGAATCCAATATTTTATCTACTCCATCGCTGGTTACACTTGACAATGAAGAAGCTGAAATTGTTGTTGGTCAAAACGTTCCTTTCCTGACCGGTTCTTACTCAAGTACTGGTAGTGGTAGTACACCATCAAATCCTTTTCAAACGGTACAACGCGAAGATGTCGGTTTGACCCTGAAAATTAAACCTCAGATCAATGAAGGTAATGCCATCAAGCTGGAAGTGGACCAGGAAGTTTCAAGTGTGACTGATAGTACGCTGGGTGTTGATTTAATTACCCAGAAACGTGCGATCAAAACCAATGTTATTGTAGAGGATAACGAGGTAGTGGTGTTGGGTGGACTTGTCCAGGATGAACTACGGGAAACCGAACAGCGTGTACCCGGTCTTGGTGATATACCTATTCTTGGCTGGCTATTCAGGAGTAGTCGAACCACGAAAGTGAAAACCAACCTGATGGTGTTTATACACCCTGTTATTCTTAAAGATGCAGCAGTCAGTGCCAATTACACGGCTGACAAATACAATTATATGAGAGCAAAACAAATGGCAACTCGTGAAGATGGCGTGTCGTTAATGTACGACGATGAATCACCTGTTTTGCCCGAGATGAAGGAACTTTTAATATTGCCTCCGACGTTTGAGGATTATCAGAAACAAAATGATGCGCCACCAAGCATGGAAGATAGCAGCGTTGAATGAAGAAGGCAGACAACATACCAGCAGTAAGAAACCAATTTCATTTGCTTATGCAAAAAGACATAAGATACTGGTAACAGCGCTGAATGAAGACAATGTAGAGGTTGCCTACTGTAACGGCATCACCCCGGCTATCCTCAGTGAGCTACGTCGCTATTTTCAGCAACCGATTAAACTTACAGCCGTTGAAAGTGGGCAGTTCGACAAAATTCTGCAGTTATCTTATGAAAGCCAGTCTGGCGATACTATGACCATGATGGAAGGGTTGGGTGACGAACTGGATCTTTCCAGTATCGCGCAGGAGCTTTCAGAACCGGAAGATTTGCTGGAAACCGAAGATGATGCACCAATCATTCGTTTGATAAATGCGTTGTTAACGCAGGCGGTCAAACAGGATGCATCGGATATTCATATTGAACCGTTTGAAGATCGATTACTGATCCGTTTCCGTGTTGATGGAGTCATGCGTGAGATCATGCAACCTCAACGCGTGTTAACACCGTTAATTATTTCACGTATCAAGGTCATGGCAAAACTGGATATTGCCGAGAAACGTCTGCCACAGGATGGACGTATATCCTTGCGTATTGCTGGCCGCCCGGTTGATGTGCGTGTTTCCACTTTACCATCTGGCCATGGTGAGCGCGTGGTACTACGTCTACTGGATAAACAGGCGGGCAGACTTGATCTTGAACACCTGGGAATGGATGACAAGACAAGGGCTGCAGTTGATAACGTGATACAAAAACCGCATGGCATTATCCTGGTAACCGGGCCAACCGGTTCGGGTAAGACCACCACGCTATATGCTGCCCTGGCGCGTCTTAATGACGCCAGTCGCAATATCATGACAGTTGAAGATCCCATTGAATATTATATTGACGGGATTGGCCAGACACAGGTCAACACCAAGGTAGATATGACCTTTGCACGTGGTCTGCGTGCTATCCTGCGTCAGGATCCTGATGTGGTAATGGTTGGTGAGATTCGCGATCTGGAAACTGTGCAGATTTCGGTACAGGCATCATTAACCGGTCACCTGGTATTTTCTACCCTGCACACCAATACTGCTATCGGAGCCATTACACGTTTACGTGATATGGGCGTAGAGCCTTTCCTGCTGGCTTCCAGTGTTATTGGTGTCTTGGCCCAACGCCTGGTCAGGGTTTTGTGCCCGCATTGCAAGAAAGCGCACAGACCTGATGAAGCAGAATGTAAAACCCTGGATGTTGATTTTAATAATCCTCCGACGATCTATGAACCAGTAGGTTGCGATGCCT
>JARRJY010000110.1:0-4995 GCA_037388705.1 Gammaproteobacteria bacterium | reverse complement strand
TATTAGTCATTTAAAAACATTCTTTATTAAATACTGAGTGTCCGCTTTGGGTCGTAAGCAGACATTCACTAACCGTGCGACTCGAAAGCGGTCACTCAAGTTATATTTCACTATCCGGTGGAACCACCTTCAGGACTTCTTCCACCGTCGTCATTCCCAGGGCTACTTTTTGTGCTCCGGAAATGCGCAGTTGTGTCATCCCTTCCTTGATGGCAAGACGGCGAATTTCTTCGGCATCACTATCCGGTTTAATTGCCTCGCGCAGAGTTGGCGTCATGGTCAACATTTCATAAATACCGGCACGTCCCATGAACCCGGTATTTCGACATTCATCACAACCTACCGGCTCAAAGAAACGACCTTTGCCGCTCATCTTCCATGGTGCGGTCAATGCTTTCCAGACATCAGGATCCATTTCAGTAGGCTGTTTGCAATACGGGCACAAGGTACGTGTTAAACGTTGTGCCAGTATTCCCAGCAAGGTTGCATTAATTAAATAAGCAGGGATGCCAATTTCTCTTAAGCGTGGAATGGCTGATGCGGCATCGTTGGTATGCAGCGTGGATAACACAAGGTGCCCCGTGAGTGCAGCCTGGATTGCCATTTCGGCCGTTTCCTTGTCACGAATCTCCCCTACCATGATGATGTCAGGATCCTGACGTAACAGGGTACGAATACCCGCTGCGAAATCAACACCAATATTGTGCTGTACCTGCATCTGGTTAAACTGGTCTTCCACCATTTCTATGGGGTCTTCAACCGTACAAACATTATTTTCTGAATTGGCTAACTGCTTAAGGGTTGAATACAACGTAGTGGTTTTACCTGAACCGGTTGGACCTGTTACCAGGATAATGCCATGTGGATGACTTACCATCTGGTTCCAGTTGTTCATATCTTTTTCACTAAAACCCAGCGCGGCAAAGTCTTTAACCAGCACCTCGGGATCAAAAATACGTAACACCAGTTTTTCGCCAAACGCGGTGGGCATGGTAGAGAGGCGTAATTCAATCTCCTGTCCATCAGGTGTCTTTGTTTTAACCCGACCGTCCTGTGGACGGCGCTTTTCAACCACATCCATGCGACCCAGTACCTTTATACGACTGGTTACGGCATTCATGACCGTAACAGGCAAATCATAAACATGATGTAATACGCCATCGATACGGAAACGAATACGTCCGCCTTCACGTCGTGGCTCCATGTGTATGTCTGAAGCACGTTGATCAAACGCGTACTGCAATAACCAGTCTACAATCTGAATAATATCCCGATCATTGGCATCCAGTTGCCCGGTTTTACCCAGTTCAATCAGTTGCTCAAAATTGGTAATACCCGGCTGGTTTTCATCCTGCCCTGCTGTTGCCCGGCGAATGGAATGGCTAACACTATAAAACTCTCCGAGATAACGAGAAATATCGAGTGGATTGGCCACGACACGTTCAATCTGCAAGCCGGTGGTATGAGTTACTTCTTTTTCCCAGCTACGCATGAACGGATCAGCGGTAGCGATAACGATTCTTTTATCATCTACTTCAACAGGTAGTATTTTATGGCTACCGGCATAGGCAGATGACATAACTCCTGTGACAGCAGTCACGTCTACTTTTAAAGGATCAATGCGTAAATACGGTAAGCCGACAAAATCAGCCAGCCACTGTGACAGGGTTTCAACATTTAAGATCTTGCCCGGGTGTTTCAGATCAGGCCATTCCTGTTGCGAGATGATGACCAGTGGATGAATGTCTAGCGAACTGCGTGTTGGAATAAGAAACTGCTCGGCTTGTTCTTTTTCAATCCTGCCATCAGCAACCAACCCTTCGAGGATCTCTTTCATACTGATATGGCGATCGGCCTGATGTACTACTGTGTTCTGATTTAACATTATTATTTTCCTGCTCGTATCAGACCACCCAGGCCTGACTGATCCAATACATTGTTCAGGTAATGACGGATATCGTGGGCATCTTCCATAAGTAAAACGTCACTTAATATCTCATGGGCACTCTCTCGTGTCATGTTACGGATTACCCATTTTACTCTTGGCAAACTGGCCACACTCATACTTAAACTATCAATTCCCATACCTAGTAACAGGATAGCAGCTGCCGGATCTCCTGCCATTTCACCACACACGCTCACCGGTTTATTGTGAACCCGTGCACTTTCTACTACCTGCAAGATGGCCCTTAATACAGCTGGGTGCATGGAGTCATAAAGATCGGCTACTCGGGGATTGTTGCGATCAACAGCGAGCAGGTATTGCGTCAGGTCATTGGTACCAATAGATAGATAATCGACACGACGCGCAAGGCTGCCGGCCTGGTAAACGGCTGATGGTACTTCGATCATTACCCCAACCTTGGGCATAATAACCTCTTCACCTTCTTCAAGGATCTCTGCATAGGCCTGGTGTATAAGCCCCAATGCATCATTAAGTTCCGAGACATCACTGATCATGGGTAACAGAATATTGAGATTATTCAGGCCAACACTGGCACGTATCATGGCACGGATTTGTACAAGAAAAATTTCAGGATGATCAAGGGTAATACGAATACCGCGCCAGCCAAGGAACGGATTTTCCTCGACAATAGGAAAATAAGGCAGTGCCTTGTCTCCCCCGACATCCAGGGTTCTGAGAACTACCGGGGCGGGAGAAAAACTTTCCAGCACCTCACGGTAAATATTGCGTTGCTCTTCCTCACCAGGGAAACGTTGGCGGATCATAAACGGGAATTCGGTACGATAGAGCCCTATACCTTCCGCACCACTTTCTCTGCCTGGTGAACTGTCAGATAACAGGCCGGTATTCACATAAAGTTTTATCTTGCGGCCATCTTTGGTTTCAGCGGGCAAGTCGCGCATGGCTTTCAGCTCATCGGTCAGCGCTAACTCTTCATCCGAAAGACGCTGGTACTCCAGCCGGATAGTTTCATTGGGAGATACATAAACCCGGCCGTTATAGCCATCAGCAATTACCTGAACACCATCCATGCGTCCAACCGGTAAATCTTCAGCACCCATGACCGCGGCAATACCAAGCGCCCTGGCCAGGATAGCAACATGCGAGGTACGCGAGCCACGTACCGAAACAACTGCTTTAAGTTTTTCCGGAGGCACTTCCGCTAGCATGGTTGCGGTGATTTCATCGCCCACCAGGATGGTGTTATCGGGGTAATCAATTTGTCCGCTTGATTGCTGGAATAACTTTTCAAGAATACGACGACCCAGGTCTCGAATATCATCACCACGTTCACGCAGGTATGGATCATCCATTTCCTTGAATAACTTCTCATGCTCGAGCACTGTTTCTCGTAATGCGCCTGGTGCCCAGTTACCGGCTTCGATTCGTTCCCGCGTTACGCCAGTAAACGAGTAACTATCCAGCATTAATAAGTAAGCATCGAATAAAGCCAGGTCTTCTGTCGGCAGGGATTCTGTAAAGCGTGTTGATAAAGCCTTGATATCTTCCCTCACCAGGTCCAGCGCACGCTCATAGGCAGCCAGTTCTTTTTTGATGTTGCCCACGTCACGATCGGGTACTGCACTAATATCCGTGGAAGGAAACACAACACGCGCTTCACCCATCGCAACACCCGGTGCCCCGGATAGGCCTTGCAATGGCCGGCTGTCTTTAACAGGAGCAGTATCGCCACGTAAACCTTCAATGCCGCCACTTGCTTCTGCATGAGCAATGGCACCAGCCAACTGTGCAGCGACGGTGATTAAGAAGGTTTCATTATCTTCATCAAAACGATGCTGATCATGGCTTTGCACAACCAGTACACCCAGTACCTCACGGTGGTGGATAATCGGTACACCAAGAAAAGCGTGGTACTCTTCTTCGCCAGTTTCAGGGAAATAACAAAAACGTGGATGATCTGGAGCATTGTCCAGGTTAATAGCTTCGGCACGCCTGGCAACATACGTAACCAGTCCACGCTCATCAGACATGCGTACCTTGCCAACTGATTCGGGGCGTAGCCCGTCCGTGGCCATTAAAACATACCGTTGATCACTGCGATCCAGTAAAAAAACTGAACAAACATCAGCTTCCATACACAGTTTCACACGCTGCACGATAATATTCAGCGCATGCTCCAGATTATGGGCGACATTAACTTCCTGGGTTATACGTCGTAGTGTATCAAGCATAAATATCCTGCCAGTACCTGGTGATACTGGTTTTCAGCAATTCCTTTTAATAATAATTATGTTGCTAACCGGTCTTACGCCTGGTTAACAGGGGCAGTAATTCATCCAGTGCCTGCTGGTACACATCTCTTTTAAATGCCACCACTTCCTGAACCGGCTGCTGATGTTCTACCCAGCGCCACATGTCAAACTCCGGTCTGCTACCTGTATCGAGACAGACGTTACTTTCTGGCCCGGTCAATTCAAGCAAAAACCACCGCTGCTTCTGGCCGATGCATAGCGGCTTGCTTTCGGTACGGATCAGGCCTTCCGGCAAACGGTAACGCAGCCAGTCACGGGTACTACCCAGGACTTTTACATCGGCATCCTGCAAGCCTATTTCTTCATTTAGCTCTCTAAACAGGGCCTGTTCGGCTGTTTCATGCTCGCGAATACCGCCTTGCGGGAATTGCCAGGCATCTTCACCAATACGGCGTGCCCAGAACAACTCGCCAATGGCATTACATAAAACAATGCCAACATTGGCCCTGTATCCTTCTGTATCAATCACTTGCAGCTCTCAACTCACACATCCTTTCAATTGTTCCATACTCACCTGCAGGCGGCAAATCGGGTTATCTTATTGATATATTTAACCTTTTTCTATTTTCAGGTTAAGTTAGTATTTACTAACTTGATACATGCTACTTATTTTCCGGTATCATGCGCGCCTTTATACTAACTAAGATGGTTTTTTCATGGCGCTGGCAATTTTTGACCTGGCCAGAAACCTGCCCCACAGGTAATCGCTATCACCGTCAAGCAGGGTATTGTCCAGGTCAAAAATTGCCAGCGCCA
>JARRJY010000109.1:8083-9804 GCA_037388705.1 Gammaproteobacteria bacterium | reverse complement strand
ATATCAAGCAGCTGTTCGACAGATTGTGGACGTAACATGGGATCAACTTCCATGGCCCAGTCCACGGCTTCCAGCAGTGCCTGGTTATAACGCTTTTTAAAGGCATTGGCAGCCGGTCGCATAGTGTCTTTTTCACGGCGCTTTGGTGAGGGCAAGGGTGGTTTGCCTTCCATGCAGGTCCGCATGGTGGCGCCGATCGCATAAATGTCTGTCCAGGGTCCGACATAACCGCCGGGATCCAGCTGTTCGATTGGTGAATAGCCGGGGGTGACGACCTGGTTAGGCTGAAACTGGCGCGTGTGCATCATTTCATGGACGGCACCGAAATCCAGTAGCAGTGGATTAGCACCGTGGCGCAGGTGAATATTCCCGGGCTTGATATCAAGATGCAGCAACCCTTTCTGGTGAATAACGGAAAGCCCTTCCAGTAGCGGGATAAATACGGCAAATACAAATGCCTCAGTCAGCTTACCCTTGTATTTCTGGATATAGCTTTGCAGGTTCACGCCTTCCTCGTAATCCATCACCATGTAAACCGTGCCATTGGCACGGAAAAAATTAATCACGTTAACAATATTGGGATGCTTGAGGGTAGTGAGAGTACCCGCCTCCTGGAAAAAAAGGCGACGACCGTGGGCAAAACGTTCTATATAAGAGTCTTTTTGCGCAACAACATGGCGGCTGTCATCACGTTCAGCCAACTTGTTGGGCATATATTCCTTGATGACAACTTCTTCACCATCACTATTATCCGTGGCCAGGTAGACAATACTGAATCCACCACCACCGAGGGTGCGCACGATTGTGTAGTTATCCAGCCTGGTACCAGCTGGTAGCTCATGGATGGTATTCGCCAACTGTGACTCCTGACGTAATTATCATTATGACACTAAGCCTATCATAGAGTTTTTGTGCGGTGGATAAGCCCATCCTCGTATTGGCCCGGGATGGCCTGAAACTTCCGCATGGTTTACCATGTTATCGGCTGTTCTGAGGCAAATATAAAGGTATAAGACCATTATGGTTAAAAGTATGACCGCATTTACCCGCGTTGAGCACAGTGATGAGCTGGGTAGTATCACGCTGGAATTACGCTCGGTGAACCACCGTTTTCTGGATTTATCACTACGCATGCCGGAAGAACTACGTTCCCAGGAACAGGCGATTCGTGAGCTGGTTGGTAAGCGGGTGGCACGGGGCAAGGTGGATATCAATCTACGCTTTCAGCGCAATGAAGGTGAGGCAGGTGAACTGGTTATCAACGAGGAACTGGCCAAAAAAATTGCCCATGCCAGCCGCGAGGTAGACCTGCTGTTGTATAACCCGTCACCGGTAAATTCCATGGATGTGCTGCGCTGGCCGGGGGTATTACAGGTCGAAGAACTGGATCGCGAACAACTGGGCAAATCACTAGTGGCTCTGTTGAAGAGTGCACTGGATGACTTCATTGCTGCCCGTGAGCGGGAAGGCGCCAAACTGGCGGAAATTATTGAGCAGCGTTGTGATGCCATGAGCAAGGTGGTAGCAGATGTCAGTAAAGTTATGCCAGAGATTCTGGGCACGTGGCGTAAAAAACTGGTCAATCGACTGCAGGAAGCAAAACTGGAGCTGGACGAGAATCGCCTGGAACAGGAAATTGTCATGTTGGCACAAAAAACCGACGTGGATGAAGAGCTGGACCGGCTCAATGTACACCTGGAGGAAGTACGTCGCGTGCTAAA
>JARRJY010000109.1:0-8063 GCA_037388705.1 Gammaproteobacteria bacterium | reverse complement strand
GGATTTTCTCATGCAGGAGCTTAACCGCGAGGCCAATACGCTGGGTTCCAAGTCCATAGATACCGCTACCACGCAGGCCTCGGTAGAACTCAAGGTACTTATCGAGCAAATGCGTGAACAAGTACAAAATATCGAATAACAAGTAAAAAACTTAAATATCAGGAAAGATAATCGTGCGTAAAGATCAGCCCGTACAGCTGGGTACCCTGTTTATTATCTCTGCACCTTCCGGTGCCGGAAAAACCAGCCTGGTAAAGGCATTGCTGGATGTCACCGATGACATTAGCGTGTCAGTTTCCCACACAACCCGGCCAATGAGGCCCGGTGAACAGGACGGCGTCGATTATCATTTTACCGACGTTGAAGCCTTTAAAAAGATGATCGACGAGGATGCCTTCCTGGAAAATGCACAGGTGTTTGATAATTTCTATGGTACTGCCCAGGCCAATATCGAGGAAAAGCTAAGGGCTGGCGAAGATGTGATCCTGGAAATTGACTGGCAGGGTGCTGCCCAGGTGCGAAAAATAATGCCGAACTGTGTCAGTATTTTTATCCTGCCTCCTTCAAAAGAAGAATTGGCAAAACGTCTTGCCGGCCGGGGTACGGACAGTAAAGAGGTTATTGCCCGCCGCATGCGTGATGCGGTCAACGAGATATCCCACTACCCGGAATTTGACTACCTGATCGTAAATGATGATTTCGATATGGCCCTGGTCGAGTTACAGTCCGTAATCCTAGCGCGCCGCATGCGCTACGAGGTACAGAGCCAGCGGCTGGAGGATATGTTGAGTGATCTTCTGGCATAACAGCACCTTGCTAGGTATAATTCGCTGATATTCTGAACAATTTTTTGATGTTTCCCCGGTTTTGCCGCGCAAAACGGCCATCAGGGCAGAAACAATTAACTCCCGGAGTAAATAATATGGCCCGAGTCACTGTAGAAGACTGTCTCGACAACGTCGCTAACCGCTTTGAACTGGTACTGGTTTCTTCCAAGCGTGCACGCCAGATTGCCATGGGTAAAGAGCCTATGGTTGAAGAAGAAAATGATAAACCTACCGTTATTGCCCTGCGTGAAATTGCCGAAGGCCTGGTAACGGCAGACATTCTTGAAGAGTCTGAAGAAGAGACAGAAGAAATCCTGGCGGAAGATATGGAAGTGGCTGCTGCTGAAATGTCGACTTCACCAGTAGATGAAGCGGTTGCTGAACAGACTTCAGGTGCTACACCTGCTCCTGCCACGGCTGCCGGTGTATCCGATGATGTTGCCGCGGCTATCCAAGCTGCCCTTAAAGCTGAACTGGGTGGCGCTGCTGGATCCAGTGAAGAAGCTGGAGACGAGTAAATTCTCGCTTGGCTGCCGAATTACAGGAAACAAAAGATCCCACCGCATTTCGCATAAGTCATTTGTGCGAAATGCTCGAGGACTACCTCGAGCCTGAACAAATCGCCGAAGTCTATCAAGCTTACCTGTTTGGTGCTGAAGCCCATGACGGGCAGCGTCGCATGAGCGGCGAACCTTATATTTATCACCCCCTGAACGTGGCAAAGATCCTTGCCGAAATGAACATGGATCACAAAAGTATTGTTGCCGCGATCCTGCATGATGTTATTGAAGATACCGAGACCGTAAAGGATCAGATCGTTGCCCGCTTTGGAGAAGAAATCGCCGAGCTGGTAGATGGCGTCAGTAAGCTGACCCACATGGAGTTTGAAAGTAAGGCCGAAGCACAGGCAGAAAACTTTCGTAAAATGATGCTCGCCATGGTACGCGATATCCGCGTTATCCTGGTCAAGCTTGCCGATCGTTTACATAACATGCGCACTCTAGGTGTGATGCGTCCTGACAAGCGTCGTCGTATCGCGCGTGAAACCCTGGAAATCTATGCCCCCATTGCCAATCGCCTGGGGATGAACAGTTTGCGAATTGAGCTGGAAGATCTTGGCTTTAAAGCGCAATACCCGATGCGTAGCAAAATCCTCGAGGAAGGATTACGCAAGGCACGTGGCAACCGCAAGGAAATCGTCAGCAAGGTTGAAGATTCCATCAAGGCAAGGCTGGAACAGGAAGATCTGAAAGGCGAAGTCATCGGCCGGGAAAAACACCTCTACAGTATTTATAAAAAAATGAAAGACAAGCAACTGTCTTTCAGTGAAGTGATGGATGTTTACGCGTTCCGCATAATTGTTGATTCGGTAGATACCTGTTACCGGGTACTGGGTGTAATGCATAACCTTTACACGCCAATGCCAGGCAAATTTAAAGATTACATTGCAATCCCTAAGGCCAATGGTTACCAGTCATTACACACCGTCCTGTTTAGTCCATACGGTGTTGCCATCGAAATACAGATTCGTACGGAAGAAATGCATCGTGTTGCCGAAGCAGGTATCGCGGCCCACTGGTATTACAAGGAAGAAGGTAGTTCCAGCAATAACGCGCAGATGCGTGCACGTGAATGGATGCATAGCCTGTTGGAGATGCAAAAAAACGCCGGTAACTCCATCGAATTCCTGGAAAACGTAAAGATCGATCTGTTCCCTGATGAAGTGTATGTTTTCACACCACGTGGTGAAATCATGGAACTGCCACGTGGAGCTACCGCGGTTGATTTTGCATACGCGGTTCATTCAGATGTGGGTAACCAGTGTGTAGCGGTAAAAATTGATCGTCGTCTTATGCCGTTACGTACAGAACTATATAACGGGCAAACGGTGGAAATTATCACCGCACCGGGCGCCAGGCCCAACCCGGCATGGCTGGACTTTGTACACACTGCAAAAGCCCGCTCTAGTATTCGCGCTTATCTTAAAAACCTGCAGGAAGATGAAGCCATATCACTGGGGCTGCGTTTACTGGATAAAAGCCTGGTGGCATTTGGTACCACCTTCGACGAAGTTTCTGATGAACAGGTATTACGCATCATTAACGAGTTTCATTTTGATACGCAGGAAGATTTACTGGCATCCATTGGCTTAGGTAATAACATACCAATGGTGGTAGCCCACATGTTATTACAACGGGAAGAAGATAAAAAAGGCGAACACAAACAACAGGAGGCGCCTTTATCAGTTCTGGTCGCGGGATTGTTATTCATACCGACGATTGCAAGAACGTAGCCGAGTATCGCAGCAAGCCGGAAAAATGGATCGATGTGCAGTGGGAAAAGGATGTGAGCGGTGAGTTCCCGGTTGATGTACGTGTGTTCGCCATCAGTCAACGCGGTACCCTGGCAACGGTTGCTGCCGCGATTGCAGATATGGACGCCAATATTGAAAACGTTGATATTGAAGAGCGTGACGGTTTGCATTCAACAGAAAACTTCACGGTAATGGTAAAAGATCGTAAGCATCTTGCCAGGATCATGAGACGATTACGTTCACTGGAAATGGTTGAACGTATCCAGAGAGTTAAAAGATAAAAACAAGATCAAGTTCGGGAGAGAAAGCATGGCGCGCGAAATAATCCATACTGATAAGGCACCACAGGCGATTGGTACCTATTCACAGGCAGTCAAGGTTGATAACACGGTGTACCTGTCAGGCCAGATTCCCCTAGTACCGGAGACCATGGAACTGGTTGAAGGTAATATTGCCACACAAATCCGTCGCGTGTTCGATAACCTGCAGGCTGTTGCTGAAGCTGCAGGTGGCAGCCTGAAAGACGTGGTCAAGTTAAATGTCTTCCTGGTGGATCTTTCCAACTTTCCAACCGTTAACGAAGTCATGGCAGACTATTTCACAGAGCCATACCCGGCACGCGCTGCCATAGGTGTTGCTGCTTTACCCAAGGCAGCTGAAGTGGAAATGGATGCCGTCATGATCATTGAATAAAAATTAAGAGTCAGCAACTGAACAGGGATGTTTAGTAAAGCAGGTATCTTTATGTCCAGCCCGGGACAACCAACAACAGAAAAACAACTACACCTGGTTACCCTGTTAAAAGGTGTAGGTCCACGCATTGCCGAAAAACTTCAAAAGCTCGGTATTGAATTTATTGAGGACATGTTATTCCACCTGCCATTTCGTTACGAAGATCGCACTACCATTGTTCCTATCGGCAGCCTTCGCACCGGCAGTGAAGTAGTTATCCAGGGCCAGATTGAACTCAGCGAAATAAAGTTTGCCCGCAAACGCATGTTATTAACGCGTATCAGTGATGGCACCGGTTTTATAACACTTCGATTTTTTCATTTTAGTAACGCACAAAAAGAAGCACTGTCACGTGGCAAAACAATCCGTTGCTTCGGTGAAGTAAGGCGCGGTAAGGCTGGCCTGGAAATGATCCATCCTGAATACGAATATATTCAATCACTGGATGAAGTAAGCGGTACCGAGAATTTAACGCCGGTTTACCCGGTTACCGAAGGCCTGCATCAACTTTCCATGCGCAACCTGTTAAGCCAGGCCGTTGAGATGTTAAGTGATGATAAACTTATACTTGAAGAATTATTACCTGCTGAATTACTTCATGAACAACACCTGCCTTCGTTAAAAGAAAGCCTGCTATATTTACACCAGCCACCAAAAGATGCGGACCTGGCTGAAATCCTTGCCGGTGAAAGTGATGCGCAACACCGGCTGGTGTTTGAAGAATTGTTATCGCATGTTTTAAGTCTGCGCCAGCTTCGATCCAAAGCCAGCAGGCACCATGCCCATGCGCTCATGGTTGATGGCGAACTTGAACAACAGTTTTTACAGCAGTTACCTTTTAACTTAACCGGTGCACAACAGCGCGTAGTAAAGGAAATCAAAAATGATTTACAAAAAGCCGAGCCCATGCAACGCCTGGTACAAGGTGATGTGGGATCAGGCAAAACCGTGGTCGCGGTATTAGCGGCAATTATCGCGGTGGAAAATGGTTACCAGGCCGCGGTCATGGCACCAACCGAAATTCTTGCCGAGCAACACTATCGTAATTTCTTACAGTGGTTCGAAGCACTGGGTATTAACGTCAGCTGGCTATCCGGCAAGTTAAAAACCGCGGAGAAACGAAAAGCCCTTGATGAGATTGAAAGCGGTAAAGCACAACTGGTGGTAGGTACCCATGCCCTGTTCCAGGCTGATGTGGTTTTTAATAACCTGGCATTAATCGTCATTGATGAACAACATCGTTTCGGTGTTCACCAGAGACTGGCGCTCAGGGAAAAAGGTGTGGTGGATGGGGTCCATCCCCACCAGTTAATCATGACGGCAACACCGATACCAAGAACATTAAGTATGGCGGTATATGCTGACCTGGATTGTTCGGTTATTGATGAAAGGCCACCGGGTCGCCAGCCTGTTGAAACAGTGGTGATCCCGGATAACCGTCGTGATGAAGTAGTGCAGCGTGTGCATTCTGCCTGCAAGGAAGGCAAGCAGGTTTACTGGGTATGTACCCTGATTGAAGAGTCCGAAGTCCTGCAGTGTGAAGCAGCTGAAGATACCGCCAACCTGCTTGCCGAAGTCCTGCCGGATATACGTATTGCGCTGGTTCATGGCCGTATGAAACCGGAACAAAAAGAACGGGTCATGCAGGGCTTTAAAAATGCTGAAGTGGATTTGCTGGTTGCCACCACGGTGATCGAAGTCGGCGTGGATGTACCCAATGCCAGCTTGATGGTGATCGAAAATGCCGAAAGGCTGGGGCTGGCACAGTTGCACCAGTTACGCGGTCGGGTCGGACGTGGTACAGCAGCAAGTGCCTGCGTGTTGATGTATCATGGTTCGTTATCCGAAAATGCACGTGAACGCCTGGCCATTATGCGAGAAACCGATGATGGTTTTGCTATTGCAAGAAAAGATTTAGAGATCCGCGGCCCCGGTGAAGTACTGGGTACAAGGCAAACAGGCATGCTGCAGTTACGCATTGCCGACCTGCAACGTGACCAGGCATTAATGCCACAGGTAACTTTAACAGCCGATAAAGTTTTAAAACAGTATCCGCAACTGGTTAAACCTCTTATAAAGAGATGGGTAGGCATGGCAACCCGGTATGGAAACGTATAAACATATATGAGTACACACAGAACCAAGTTAACCCGCTTTGGCAGTCACTTTGCCGAACCGGTCTGGAAGCAGCGCCGTTATCTTTTAAATAATGATGTTCCGCAAGACGTGGCCTGCTGGTTATTCGACCAGGGTTCATTAACGAAACGCGTTATCGATGCCTGTGACAAACAGTTTCGTGTTGAAGTTATTTCGCAAGGCTGGAAGCGCCCTATGCTGAACGAAGCCATTCGCCTGGGGATGCGTCATTCAGGCACCGCGTTAATCCGGGAAGTGTACCTGTATTGTGGTGATACCCCCTGGGTGTATGCCCGTACCATTATCCCGAAAAAAACCTTAACCGGGGCACAACGTTATCTTGCCCACCTGGGGAGTAAACCACTGGGTGCGGTACTGTTTGCAGATCCCAACATGCAACGAGATGAAGTGGAAGTAGCAGAGATCCGGTCACGACAGCGGATGTTTACTAAAGCCACGCACAGGTTAAAAGAAAAACCGGAATCAATCTGGGGAAGAAGATCGGTATTCTATATAAATAAAAAACGCTTGCTGGTGACCGAGGTGTTTCTACCGGCAATCAGGAAATGTCATTGGTAATTTATTGGGCTAAACTTTGAATGTCCGCTAACTACCCAAAGCGGACATTCAGAATTAGGCAAAATAATAATTAAGCATGGAAGAATTAGTAGGCCATAAGAGTTCATTACTTATCTTAATCTTAGCTGGTTATGTATGTTTAAGGCTCTTTCCTTATGGGAAGCGAAAATTAGATAAGTATGCATTTTTAATTACAGCTCTTGCTTCTTTCTTTTTGCTTGCAGCATATTTTCTTGGTGATTTTATTCCATTGATTAATGCTATTGGAGTGGTTGCACTTTTGGTAATCGGGTTATGGATATATCTCATATTGCCAGGGCCTGAATTTAAACTTTCCATACCGGAAGATAAGAAAAAAATATTAAAAATAGAACTAATATCGGTAAGCATACTTACCTTTGTGGTAATAGGGACGTGGCAGCGATTAGCGCCATAACAATACAGCCAATGACCGCTTTTGGCCGTTAGCAGACATAAGAAGGATAAAATAAGAATATGAATTGGATGCCGAATAAATGGATAGCTGCGGTTTTAGGCTTTTTTATTCAACCTTTAGGAATGTTGTATGTAGTTCAGGTTAAATGGGCATTTATATATTTTGGATTAAGTATTGTAATATCCTTATCTGAATATATCGGTATACATACACTGCAAGTTACTTGGTTAGAGTACTTTTCTTTTAACTGGGTATTGATGATCGTATGCTCCGTACATGCATATAAATTGGCCTGCCAGTATTCCTCAGGTTTAACTAGACCTTGGTACAGTAAATGGTATGGGTTAGTTTCTATTCCGGTATTCATTATAGCGGGGATTTTTTGTATGCGAGCATTCCTATTTGAACCATTTAGAATGCCTTCGGTCTCAATGTTTCCTACTGTAAACCCAGGTGCAATTCTATTAACAAAGAAATTTGGCTATGGTAACTATGGAACATTTGGCATAACACTTCTCAAAAAACCGGTTACTGCTGATGTCCAACGAGGTGACATTGTCATTTTTGAATACCCACAACAACCAACAATTAATTATGTAAAAAGAATAGTTGGGTTGCCTGGTGACACAATAGAATACAAGGATAAATATCTATATATAAATGGAAGCCAGGTGAATGTAAGTATTCTTTCAGAATCCCTCGAATTTAAAGTTTGGGAAGAAACTCTGGGGAACACGATTTATAAGGTACAAAATACAAATCAATGGCCAGCTAGAGACTTTAATCTTTCAGTTCCTGAAGGTCATTTATTTGTCCTTGGTGATAATCGAGATAATTCCAGAGATAGCCGAAGTTGGGGATTTGTACCGATGCAAAACCTTGTTGGTAAACCAATATATATATTCCAATAAAGAGAAAACTGAACGTCCGCTTTTGGCCGAAAGCAGTCATTCGTAAATAGCCATTTAATTAATTTTTATTGAACCAGTCTGCCGCTTCGCGCACGGATTGCTGGTCAAACTTGAAGCGCAGTTTCAGG
>JARRJY010000108.1:0-5945 GCA_037388705.1 Gammaproteobacteria bacterium | reverse complement strand
ACGCTGACTGCCCTCGATAAACCGGGCCTTGAAAGAAGAAGACAAGGCGCTGTCGGATGAAGACAAGCGTGCTTTACGAGGCATTGCCAATGAACTCGAACAGGACAGTGAGCACCTAACCGATCCGAATGTGAAAGCCGTTACCGAGGGCAGTCAGCGTATTGGCGAATCACAGCAACAACTTGACGCTATCGATAATGACGCATTGTATGACTATAAGAAAGAATGGCATGCTTTGAGTCAACAATTTGAGAAAACCATGCGTAAGATGATGGACGAGTTATCTTCACAGGCAGAAGACAAATAAAAAATATCAAACGGAGATATTCAAAAACCGTGTCTTAACCAATGATTGTTATGATGAAGGTTCACGATTGACCATGCTGAACGTCCGCTTTTGGCCGATAGCGGTCACTCACATTCAGGAAACCTATTAAACAATTAATGCACGGAATCAGAATGCCGATGAATCTCGGTTAGCAATTCTGTGTGAGAGAAGGGTTGTAAAATATAATCATTGGCTCCTGCATCCAGCGCTGAACTCACACTTCGTTGATGTGCACGGTTCACCAGCAACAAAACGGGTGTATTTACCCAGTCTGTCTGCTTTTTGATCAGTGCAATCAACTTGTTGTTATTGGCCCTGGATAAACCAAGATCAAGGATAATTAGTTTGGGAGGATGGATTTTGCCAATCAGGGTTTCAGTTTCGTAACAGCCTGTAGTGGCAATGACTTCATATCCTTCACGTGATAATAAAAAATCGAGAAAATAGGCTGATTTTTTGTTTTCCTGAATAACCAGAATAGTATCTTTTTGCACAGTAATAACTCATTGGAATTAAAACAGTTTCCTCCTTACCGTCCTTTATTATCGGGGTGGTTAAGCAAAAAGAGCGAGCACTTCCCCGGCAGATTTTCTTTTGGAACCATTGCAACTGATAAAACGGCGTACCATAAAGTAACTGTGTTGTTTGGCGGGTTTATATATCTTATCAGTGAACTCGGTTTTGTGGTTTGAAATCAGAACCGGGATGCCTTTAGCGGCTACCTGTTTAGCTGAGTCGACCAGTTCAATTTGTTGTGCCTCGCTAAATCCGCCGGTGTGGTAGCTGGTAAAGTTGGCAGAACCTGATAGGGCTACATACGGAGGATCACAATAAACAATGTCACCCGGTTTTGCTTTTGCGAGGGTGGTTTCAAAGCTCGCCACGCGGAAAGTCGCCTTCTTTGCTTTGCTTGAAAAGAACTCCATTTCTTTTTGTGGAAAGTAAGGGGCCTTATAACGGCCAAAAGGAACATTGAAACCACCATTGGAATTGTAACGACATAGGCCGTTGTAGCCATGACGATTCAAATAAATAAATAAGGCACTGCGTTTGCGTGTGTTGGTGGTGTTGTTAAACTGATCACGAAGGTAATAATATTTTTCAGGAGTATTATTTTGTGGTGTGAAATAGTGTCTGCAGTAACGAATAAAGTCACGACCTTCTTTTTTAAGGTAATTGTAGAGGTGAATTAAATCCGGGTTACTATCGGTGATCAGGTAGCGCTTGTAATCAGTATTTAGAAAAACTGCGGCAGACCCGGCGAAAGGTTCAATCAGTCTTTCACCTTCAGCCGGAAGCATTTTATGGATTTCATCCATGACGCGATACTTGTTACCGGCCCATTTGAGAAAGGGACGGTGATAGCTCTTGTGATTTTTGTCTGCTGCCATGCCGTTTGTTAGTTAATATCTTTGGCAAAAACTTTCGATTTTCGTTGATAGTTATACAAAGAACGGCGTTTCACAGGAAGTTTTGTAATGTCCATGGCTTTGAAACTCCTTTCCCTGAACCAGTGAGCTGTTCTCGTGGTGAGCACAAAGATTTTCTCGATACCCAGTTGTTTGCATTGACGCTCAACGAGTTGTAAAAGGGTATCAGCGCGTCCCTGGCCGCGGTAATCGGGATGTACAGCAAGGCAGGCCAGCTCGGCCACATGCTCATCCAGGAAAGGATACAGAGCGGTACAACCGACAATCATACCGTCACGTTCCATTACCGTGAAATGTTCAATTTCCATTTCCAGTTTTTCACGTGAGCGATGTACCAGTACACCTTCTTCTTCAAGCGGTTTGATCAGTTCAAGTAAACCACCAATATCATCAATGTTAGCCGGGCGGGTTTCTTCAAAACGATTAGTTGTTACCAGGGTACCGCAGCCATCCCGGGTAAACAGTTCTATGAGCAGGCCACCATCAATATGCCGGTCGATAATGTGTATACGTGGTACGTTGTTCTGGCAGGCACTGATGGCACTGGCAAGACTATGCTGCTGAGATTCATTCAGCTTGTTTTTGCCGTTTAACCAATCTTCTGCTTCCTGCTGGGTAAGCTCCCTGATCAGCTGCTTGCGGTTATCGGTAATCCCCCTGGCATCAACCAGCATGATGAGTTTGTCTGCTGCGAGTTGAATAGCGGCAGCCGTTGCAACATCTTCTGCGCCCAGGTTAAAACTTTCGCCTGTCGGTGAATAACCGATTGGAGATAACAAAACGATAGCACCTTCGTCCAGCTGGTTATGAATGGCTTCAACATCAATACGCCTGACTTCACCGGTATGGCAATAATCAACACCATCACGAATACCTAGTGGTTGGGCAGTAACGAAATTGCCTGACACAACCCGGATGTGGGGATCATTCATCGGCGAGTTGGTGACGCCCATGGAAAGTTGTGCCTCGATATCAACTCTTACCTGGCCAGCAGCCTGTTTAACACAGAGTAGCGCATCATCATCGGTAACACGTAAACCGTTGACGTATTTAATTTCGGCATCAAGCGCTTTGAGGCTTTTTTCAATCTGTGGACGGGCGCCATGCACCAGCACCAGGCGAACGCCAAGGCTGTTTAAAAGCACAAGGTCTTTCACCAGTGTAGAAAACTGTGCATCGGTCAGCATTTCGCCGCCAAAAGTGATTACGAAAGTGCGATCACGAAAGGCATTAATATATGGCGAAGAGTCGCGGAACCAATGTACAAATTCAGTCTGTTGATTGTCTTTTGTTGCCATGATGCTGCAAACCTGTCCTGTTGACACAATAGTATGACAGGCTTGATCGAAAAAATCATGCAAAATCAATGGGGTGCAGTAGCTGTTTAAGGTACTGCACGATGAAAGGTTAGTAGGTTAGGCTTACCAGCCGCTTGATTTTTTCCAGCGTATCTTGGGAATAATCAGGCCAATGATCAGGCCACCCAGTAGCACCAGCGCACCGGCAATGAACCATTCACGCTGTGAACGATCCTTGAGGACCTGGTTTTCCTGGCTGAGTAACTGGATTTCTTTTTCCAGTGTGACATTGGCTTGCTGGAGTTTTCGGTTTTCATTATCCAGCTGAAGCGGGCGGGCTGCGACCTGCTTCAGGTGGGCAAGTTCTTTATCCAGTGACTTTGAACTGCCGGAAAGTGACTTGTTTTTTTCTTCCAGGGAGGCGCTTTTGCTGCGTAATGATTTCAGTTCGGTTTTCAGTAACTGGTTTTCTTCTTTTAACTTGGCAAGGCGGGCTTCCGCTCTTTCCAGGCGTACTTTGGCAATCGGCTCTTTGGTCAGGTATTGAGAGCGTACCCAGCCTTCAACACCATCAGGTGTGCGAACATAGGTGTAACCTTCATCGGTATCTGTAAGTACCTCCAGCTTTGTGCCACTGGGCGCTGTTTTGATGATCTGGTACTGGGTGCCTTTACCTGAGCGAATAGTAATAACGAGATGGTCTGAAACGTAAATGGTTTCAGCCAAAACGGATGCTGGCATTAAAACCGGGATAAGCAAACTGGCTAGTAAAATCTGAAATTTTGTCACAATCACACCTGATTAATAGTTTTCTTGTTTTAAATTGTAGCGACTGTATCGCTATGAGATTGCGTTATTGATCACAAATATTCTTTATCCTATAACATTCACAGTGAGAATGTATAGTTATGCCGGGGTTTTACTGATCTGGAAGGCAACCAGGTGATCCGGATCCAGGCGGATATTTACCGAGTCTCCAATTTCGTGATCATGGTGGCTGGGTACCAGTGAAAGCACTTCCTGGCCACCGGATAAACGCAGCGTGTAAAGAATCTCCGCACCTTTGAACGCCTTGTTGATAACTTCACCTTGTAAGCCAGCCTGCTCATCATAAATAACATCATCCGGGCGAAGCAGTAATTCAACATCACTGTCTATTGGTAAATCATAGGCACGATCACCAGTAAACCTGCCGATGGATGTTTCAACGGTTTCGTGGTCAACCAATCGTCCACTGATAAACACCCCCTGGCCAATAAAGTCGGCAACAAAACGGTTATCCGGTGAGTGGTACAGGTTATAGGCGGTATCACGTTGTAATAACTGTCCTTCATTCATAACACCGATATGATCACCTACGGCAAAGGCTTCATGCTGATCATGTGTGACCAGGATCCCGGTGGTACCTTGTTGTTTGAGTATCTGTCGGACCTCGTTACTCAGTCGATCGCGCATTTCCACATCAAGGTTGGAAAAAGGTTCATCAAGCAAAATGAGATCGGGCTTCGGTGCCAGCGCCCGGGCCAGGGCGACTCGCTGCTGCTGGCCCCCTGATAACTCATGCACAAAACGATCCCCGTAGCCAGTCAGGCCAACGGTTTCCAGCATTTCATCGGATCTCCTTTTGCGTTCGCCATTGGTCAGGTTACGCAGGCCAAAATTGATATTGGCGCAGACATTCATGTGTGGAAACAGGGCATAGTCCTGGAACACCATTCCGAGTCCGCGTTTTTCAGGGACCTTGGTATAGCCCGGGTAGGAGACTCGTTCCCCGCGTAAATAAATTTCACCACGATGCACTTCCTGGAAGCCGGCAATGGCTCTCAGGACTGTTGTTTTTCCACAGCCACTGGGGCCCAGCAGGCATAGTAAATCGCCTTTGTTGATGTGCAGTGACAGGTCACTGACCACGGTCTGGCCGCGATGCTGGCAGTCAAGGTGTTTAATTTCGAGTAAAGGACCCATCGGGATGATAATGCTCTGTAATAGGCTATAAAAATCAAGTACTTATCGAAACTAAATACTATCAAAATCCGATCATGAAATCTATGACTGAAAATCTTAATAAGAATGATTAAGAATTGATACCTATGGTTCTGTATCGATGAAGAAATCAGCACTTTCTCTTTAGGTTATGTCGTCAAGTTCTAAAGCAGATTCAGAACAACAACCAACAGGTTAAGGAAAGATCTGACAGATATCAGGGCAGGATGCCCTGATTTTGAACTCCTTTTGAACCGCCTCACCAGGCCACTGGTGAGGATTTTTGTTCCAGATAAAAACTATTCTTGTTTAAGCAGATACTCGACCAGGGCCTTTTGCGCATGCAGGCGATTTTCTGCCTGGTCCCAGACAACACTTTGAGAGCCATCGATCACCTCCGCACTGACTTCTTCACCCCGGTGGGCCGGCAGGCAATGCATGAACAGGGCATCATTATTTGCCAGCTTCATCATATCAGGGGTGACCTGGAACTCAGCAAAGGCTTTTTCTCTTGTCGCCTGTTCTTCTTCCTGGCCCATGCTGGCCCACACGTCCGTGGTAACAAGATCTGCACCATTTACAGCTTCGTTAGGATCGTTTGTCAGGTTTAAACAATCACCCGCTGCCTTTACCAGGCCTGCGTCTGGTTCAAAACCCTCGGGCGTAGCAATGTTTAAAGTAAAACCGTATTGACGTGCCGAGTTAATGTAAGAGTGGCACATGTTATTACCATCACCAATCCAGGCGACCGTTTTACCGGAAATATCACCACGATGTTCCACGTAGGTTTGCATGTCAGCCAGTAACTGGCAGGGATGGTACATATCGGTTAACGCGTTTATTACCGGTACCCTGGAATATTCTGCAAAGGTTTCAATTTTTTCATGTTCGAAGGTACGGATCATA
>JARRJY010000107.1:0-5905 GCA_037388705.1 Gammaproteobacteria bacterium | reverse complement strand
CAAAAAACATGGCTTGCTGGTTGAACAGAGAACGGATGAAGAACTGGAACTCTGGAAGAAATCGATAAAAACATCTGTTTTACTGCGTTCAAAAGATAAGGGAGAAAGGGCAGAATTACAGTGGCGTATTTCATCAGCGTTACTATGTATAACTCTTGCTATGCTGGCAGTACCCCTCAGCCAGACGACACCCCGCCAGGGGAGGTATGCCAAGCTGGTACTGGCTATCGTTTTTTACCTGCTATTTACCAACTTGTTATCAATTTCGCGTACCTGGATCGCCAGGGGTGAAATATCTGAATATGTTGGGTTATGGTGGGTGCATGGCCTGATTGTCTTTACCGCGCTTTTGTTTTTAATGCGTCACTATGGTCTGCGATATTTTCTTCGACAAAAAAGCAAATGAATATTCTTGAAAGATATATAGGTCGTTCAGTTTCCGGTGGAGTATTGTCGGTTATCGCAGTATTAATGGTGCTGTATGCAGCATTGGGATTTGTGGATGAGTTCGACCAGATAGGACAGCACAAGTACACTATCTGGCATGCATTGGGTTATAGCTTGCTAAGGTTACCAGAAAGGCTTTACCAGTTTTTCCCCCTGGCAACCTTGCTGGGAACCATGATCGGCTTAGGAATGTTATCGCGTAACGGTGAACTGGTTGTTATACGTTCCTCCGGTGTAAGGTTGTCGCGGTTAATCCTGGCAATAATGAAAACGGCATTAATTTTAATTGTGGCGGTGGTTATTATCGGTGAAGTTATTGCNNNAGAAATCAGCCTGAATACTGAGTATGGTCTCTGGGCCCGTGAAGATAAAACATTTATTCACGTGCGACGTGTAACAGATGAAGGGCAGTTACAGGGTGTTGTTCTTTACCAGTTTGATAACTTGCAAAACCTGGAATCTGTTATCAGGGCAGCAACCGCCGATCATGTTGATAGCCAGTGGTTATTAAAAGATGTTATACAAACAACGATTGAAAAAAATCGCATAACTGAATCACAACATAAAGAAATGACGTGGGCAAGTTTGCTGGATCCCGAGCTTGTTAACGTGGTTTCCGTTACTCCGGAAATGTTACCAGTATGGAAGCTTGATAGTTATATTGCTTACCTGGAGGAGAATGGCCTGGATGCTTCCCAGTATAAACTGGCGTTCTGGAGTAAACTCATTATGCCGTTTACCATTCTTGCCATGGTACTGATCGCAATTCCATTTGTGTTTGTATCTCAACGCCAGACACCGATCGGCAAGCAAATTCTGATTGGTTTCCTGCTGGGTATCAGTTTCTTTATTTTAAGCCAGCTGGCTGGACAAGTAGGTGTGGTATATCAATTACATCCACTTTTAGTTGTCAGTTTCCCCACCATGGTGGTAGCAGGCCTTGCCCTGATGATGTTAAGACGCATTCGATGATGGATTAATCATGATTACCCTGGTATGCGAAAAACGATCGCGCCAGTTACCAGGTCGTTGTTCGATATAAAGCATTACCAGGCCAATACCCAGAATTATACCCATAGGAATTTTGTTTACCCAGACAAAGGGTTCAGGAAAAGGCAATGTTTTCAGTATCAGGCCACTGGTGCCAATCAAAATGATAAACCAGCTTGGTAATGCACACAGGTAGCGTAATAAGGCCTGCTGCCAGCGAATGCCCTGACCATTTTCGTGTACCAGTTTTATTCTCCAGGTTTTCATACCCAGAGTTTGGCCACCATGTGTCCAGAACCCGGCATAAAAAAAGAAAATAATACTCAGCAGATAGACTGACTTGATTGAATGGCTGGCTTCAATTCCAGCAAACTGGGTGAACTTCAGGAAAATCGCGAATGCAATAAAGAGTACCGCAGCCAACAGTAAACTGTCATAAACTATTGAAAGCAAACGGCGCTTTGCTGTGGCAAGAGAAATTTCTGAATCCGGGACTGAATTTTGCATAGGCTAAGTATCATCCGTTTCGAACTTCCGCTTGTCAATCCGAAATTGATTGATGGATAAAAACTCTGTATCACGAATAAGTTGCATAAATGATTTGTTCTGGTATTAATTAAATATCAAGCCTTAATAACAACAAAACAAGGAGCTGACATGAATGTCATATCCGAACTGGCAACAACACCTGGTGTGATAGCAGCAGGTGAATATTCTTACCGCGGCGATCGTTTTTCCTACGAAGGTCAACTTGACGAAGAAAAAGCACGCATGGCATCTATTATGTGTCGCGCTACTAC
Source organism: Gammaproteobacteria bacterium (assembly GCA_037388705.1). Taxonomy (GTDB): domain Bacteria; phylum Pseudomonadota; class Gammaproteobacteria; order UBA6429; family Thiohalophilaceae; genus JARRJY01. The sequence goes on along the minus strand of JARRJY010000107.1, from coordinate 3,668 downwards.
CATGGCGGTACATATGCAGGCAGACATGCTCAAGTCGTTAAATACTGATTGTGGCTTTGCACCAGCGCGAGGCTGGATGGTTAAAGGAGAACATTTCAGTGTTTGCGTTATCGCCAATACATTCTGTTTTGTCGATAACAACACCGCATCCATCAATGAAATTATGAGCCTGATGCGTGAGAAAGTATCAGAACAGGACAGCAATATGGTGTAAAGCCATTATTGTGTTTGAAATAAAAAAATAAAGAAATACCACGGGAGAGAGGATATGGCAGATCTGGATAAACTAATGGCAATCGAAGGTGCAGTTGGGGCCTTTTGTTTTTCACCAAAGGGTGAATTGAAAGAACACAAAATTGTTGAAGGCAGCAACCTCAGCGAATCTGCACTGGATTTACTGTGTCATGTCTGTGTAGCCAATATGGCCATTGCAACCATGCAGGCACGTGGCTGGGAACAAATGACAGGGATGCAGGGTTTTTACCCAATCAATGGGTTTACTTTTGTCGGTTTTGAATGGACAGCCGTGGTTAACGATGAATGTGGCGTCGTCTTACCCAATGACAAGGCTGATGTAGAAGCTGCCTATGCGGCCCTGGGTAGCTAAGGAGTCAGGCATGATAAAACGATTACTGGCTTTAGATGGTGTAATGGTTGTGTGCCATTTCCGTGATGATGGTGCCCTGGTTGAAGGGTATGGCATGCTGGAAGATCAACAAATGATGGGGCTGGCCAAGTTTGGTCATGATTATAAACGACTGGTGCAGGGTAATGCTGACCAGCTTTCCATGTTCACCCAGGTGAGTGGATGGACTCCACCGCAAGGCTGGATTGTAAGAGGTCCACAAATGAGTGTTTGTAGTTTTGCCAACCTGGTGTGTGTAGTAAATAACCAGGAAGCGGCACTTAATGAAGTCCTCAGTGAGATGAAAGAAGTGGCGCACTGGTAATTATTCCTTTACCTGTCCGTATTAATTTCCTTTTCCGCAACTATAAAAAAGAAGGCCTAATGGTGTATCATTAGGCTTTCTTTTTTGGGCTATTCTTTTTCTGGATAAAATCTATGCTGCAACTGCGTGGTCGTTCCGCTCTTTCCGAATTCCGTCTCAAAAAACTTCTGGCATCTTTACAATCCAAGATCCCTGATATCGCAGATATTCAGACCTGCTTCATGCATTTTGTAGATCTTGAACAGGAACTCGATGAAGAAGAAATTCATATTTTGCAGCAGTTATTGACCTATGGTGAATCAGACAGCGGGAAAAGATTTTCTGATCAGCAATTCATTGTTATTCCTCGTCCGGGCACCATTTCCCCGTGGGCCAGTAAAGCGACTGATATTGCCCACAATTGTGGACTACATACTATCCACCGTATTGAACGCGGCATTGTTTATGATATCTCTACCACGTCCGGTAACGAATTAACGGCTCACGACAAACAACTCATCTCGGAAGAAATCCATGATCGTATGACCGAAACAGTACTGAATGTACTGGATGATGCGGTGTGCCTGTTCAACCAGGCTGAACCGGCCGGGTTGCGCAGTGTTGATATTCTCACCGGTGGTCGTGATGCCCTGCAGGTAGCCAACACTGAAATGGGACTTGCCCTGGCCGAAGATGAAATTGATTACCTGGTTGAAAACTTCCAGGTAATGGGCAGAAACCCCACTGATGTAGAACTGATGATGTTTGCCCAGGCCAATTCAGAGCATTGTCGGCATAAAATTTTCAATGCCGACTGGATTATCGATGGAAAATCACAGGATAGCTCGCTATTTGGCATGATCAGAAATACCTACAATCAACATCCAGAAGGTATTTTATCTGCATACAGTGATAACTCGGCGGTTATTGAAGGCTTCAAGGCAGGGCGGTTCTTCCCGGACGCCACCAGCAATGAGTATGCCTATCATGAGGAAAATATTGATATCCTGATGAAGGTCGAAACCCATAATCATCCCACCGCTATTGCACCTTTCCCCGGATCTGCAACGGGCTCAGGTGGTGAAATTCGTGATGAAGGTGCCACAGGGCGTGGCTCAAAACCCAAGGCAGGTCTTTGTGGTTTCTCTGTTTCAAATTTACGTTTGCCGGATTTACCACAACCCTGGGAAACGGATTATGGCAAGCCTGGCCGGATTGTATCGGCGCTGGATATCATGGTTGAAGCACCAATTGGTGCAGCGGCGTTTAACAACGAATTTGGCCGTCCCAATATCTGTGGATACTTTCGTACCTTTGAAGAAAAGGTGGCAGGTCCTGACGGCGAGGAAGTCCGCGGTTATCACAAACCCATTATGTTGGCTGGTGGCGTAGGCAACATTCGTCGCGATCATGTAGAAAAAGGCAAAATTCCAGTCGGCGCGCAAATTATCGTACTGGGCGGTCCAGCCATGTTGATCGGCCTGGGCGGAGGCGCTGCCTCATCCATGGCAACCGGTGAAAGTCACGAAGATCTGGACTTTGCCTCGGTACAACGTGGCAACCCTGAAATTGAACGGCGTGTCCAGGAAGTGATTGATCGTTGCTGGCAGCTGGGTGATGACAATCCCATTATCAGCATTCACGACGTGGGTGCTGGTGGTCTGTCAAACGCCTTACCGGAACTGGTAAATGACAGCGGCCGCGGTGGTCGCTTTGAACTACGTACCGTACCAAATGATGAACCCGGTATGTCACCCATGGAAATCTGGTGTAACGAAGCCCAGGAACGTTATGTGCTGGCCGTTTCCAGCGAAGATTTACCAGGATTCAAGGCGCTATGTGAGCGTGAGCGTTGCCCCATGGCAGTGGTGGGAGAAGCCACAGAAGAGCAACAACTGGTGCTGGGAGACGGACATTTTGATAACACGCCGATTGATATGCCACTGGAAGTGTTGCTGGGTAAACCACCAAAAATGTTGCGAGATGTACACCATAAGCCTTTCCAGAAACCGGATTTTGACACCTCAAGGATTGATGTTGCGGAGGCAACCCGTCGCGTACTTAGCCTGCCAACGGTAGCGAACAAGAACTTCCTGATTACCATCGGCGATCGCTCTGTAACGGGACTTGTAGTTCGCGACCAGATGGTTGGCCCCTGGCAGGTGCCGGTAGCCGATGTGGCTGTAACTGCCAGCAGCTTTGATGCCTACAGCGGGGAAGCCATGGCAATGGGTGAGCGTACACCGATTGCCCTGGTGCATCATGAGGCCTCGGTACGCATGGCCATTGGTGAGTGCCTGACCAACATTGCCGCGGCCAATATCGAAAAACTGGGTGACATGGTGATGTCGGCCAACTGGATGGCACCGGCAGGTCACCCGGGGGAAGACGCGGGCCTGTATGAAGCGGTGAAAGCCGTAGGGATGGAACTGGCTCCGGCACTGGGAATCGCAATTCCAGTTGGAAAAGACTCCATGTCCATGAAGACGGTCTGGAATGAAGATGGTGAAGACAAGTCAGTAACCGCCCCTTTATCCCTGATCATTTCTGCTTTCTCACGGGTTCAGGATATTCGTAAAACACTGACACCACAGTTACGTACCGATAAGGGTGATACAGATTTAATCCTGGTTGACCTTGGTAAGGGAAACAACCGAATGGCGGGTTCGGCACTGGCACAGGTATACAAGCAGGTTGGTCATCATCCAGCGGATCTGGATGATCCAAACGCCATAAAAG
>JARRJY010000106.1:0-5198 GCA_037388705.1 Gammaproteobacteria bacterium | reverse complement strand
GTTCACGTTTCTTCTTAAGTTCAGCCTTCCGTTTTTCTTCTGCTTCGCGTTTTTTGCGTTCTGCTTCTTTTTTACGCTGCAGTTCTTTTTGTTTCAGGGCTTCTTTACGTTTGCGTTCCTTTTTTATTTTTGCTTCATCAATAACCTGGGCCTTTATAATTTTTGCCTCAGGATTAATAACAGGTGTCGATTTTTTTCCATCCAGGGTTAATACCAGGATAGCTGCAAAAAACACATGCACCAGGACCGCAAATATTACTGCTTTGGGGTTATCCCTGACAAAACGCCACATCTTTCTGTTATCACATTTCTGACAGGTCAGTCATTAAACCCACGTTACCAACACCCGCCTGCTGTAAAAGCGCCATTACCGAAACCACCTTGCCATAATTTACATTTTTATCGCCCCTGACATAAATGGTTGACTGTTTACGGTTACGCATAACTGCAGACACTTTTCTGACCAGTTCACTGGCTTCGACAGGTTTGCCTGGTTCTTTTCCCAGGTTTAGATAAAACTTGCCGTTTTTATCGATACTGACAATAACCGGTTCCTGTTGCTGGGTATCAATAACCTTTGCATTTGCTTCTGGCAAATCCACATCAACCCCCTGTGATAACAGCGGCGCTGTTACCATAAAAATAACCAGCAATACCAGCATGACGTCAATATAGGGGACGACATTGATTTCCGACATGCGGCGTTTACGAAAACGTGTTGCTGACTGGTAAGCCATGTTTATTAGCTATGTGCCTGTCTTTGTAAAATTGTTGAAAACTCTTCGGCAAAAATATCATAACGACTGATCAACCGTTCAATATCATTGGAAAAGCGGTTATAGGCGATAACAGCAGGGATAGCGGCAAACAAACCCATTGCCGTTGCAATCAATGCCTCGGCAATGCCAGGGGCAACTGACGCGATTGTCGCCTGCTTGACGGCACCCAGCGCAAGAAAGGAATTCATAATGCCCCATACCGTACCGAACAGACCGACGTAAGGACTGGTTGAACCGACAGTTGCGAGAAATGACAGGTGCTGTTCGAGTGAATCAATTTCCCTGTTCAGGGCAACACGCATGGCGCGTTGAGCGCCTTCAACCACCGCCATACCTTCACTGGTTTTAGATTTACGTAAATGAGCAAACTCCCTGAAACCTGCTTCAAAAATTGAAGACATACCCGTAAGGTTGTCACGTCGCGATGAAATCTTTTTGTATAACTCCCCGAGATCTGCCCCGGACCAGAAACGTCTTTCGAATTGATCAGCTGCTTTCCTGGCGCTTCTGACCACACTGCGTTTTTTGTAGATAACCATCCATGATAAAACAGAGGCTAACAACAGTAATATCATGACTATTTGCACAAGTAAGCTGGCGTCCAGAATGAGACGCGCTACAGACAGATCTGTTGACAAGTTTTACTCCCCTTATAGTTATTACTCGTTATGACCAATGAACCAAAATGAAGTTCATTGACAGGTATTCTTATATATATAGTGTCCTCGGCTCAGGAACCTCATCACGCTTTTGTCAGTTAGTCAAAATGTGAACCAGTTAACCAATTACTCCTCGAACATAGCGATATTGGTATCTGCTTGCAGTTGATTCGGAACCTTCAGGCCAAAATGCTGGTAAGCATTACGTGTAGCCATGCGACCTCGTGGTGTGCGCATAATAAAACCCTGTTGAATCAGGTATGGCTCTAGCACATCTTCTATCGTGCCACGCTCTTCACCTATTGCCGCGGCCAGGCTATCTACACCTACGGGTCCACCATCAAACTTTTCCATGATAGCTAACATGAGTTTGCGGTCCATCATGTCAAAACCATTGGCATCGACTTCCAGAAGATCCAGGGCTTTTTGTGCTATGTCCGCATTAACCGCACCGTTGGCCTTTACTTCCGCGAAATCGCGTACGCGGCGTAACAAGCGATTGGCGATACGCGGCGTACCACGTGAACGCCGTGCAATTTCCATGGCACCGGTGTCATCAATCTCCACATCCAGTATTTTTGCTGACCGCTTGACGATACTGCTTAAATCTTCTGAACTATAAAATTCCAGTCGTTGCACGATACCAAAGCGATCACGTAATGGCGAGGTTAACAAACCGGCACGCGTGGTTGCTCCTACCAGGGTAAACGGAGGTAAGTCGAGTTTAATAGATCGTGCTGCAGGCCCTTCACCAATCATGATATCAATCTGGTAGTCTTCCATCGCCGGGTAAAGAATTTCTTCGACGACCGGGCTTAAGCGATGGATTTCATCGACAAATAACACATCATGAGGTTCAAGGTTGGTTAATAGCGCGGCCAGGTCCCCTGGGCGTTCCAGTACCGGACCGGAAGTGTGCTTCATGTTGACACCCAGCTCGTTGGCGATGATGTGTGAAAGCGTGGTTTTACCAAGACCTGGTGGACCAAAAATCAGAACATGATCCAGTGCCTCGTTACGAGAACGTGCCGCCTTGATAAAAATTTCCATTTGTTCACGGACAGCCGGCTGCCCCACGTAGTCCTGCAACTTGTCCGGACGAATAGCTCTATCCAGGGCTTCTTCATCATAACTCGTTGAGGCAGTGATTAAACGTTCATCTTCTATCATAGTATTGTTTATTATACCTGTTAGCGGTTTACGACTGATTTCAGGGCAGCCCTTATAATATCTTCACTGCTCAGGTTTTCCTTGTCGATACTGGCTACCATTTTACTCGCTTCCTGTGGTTTATAACCCAGCGCAATCAGTGCACTCACTGCCTCACGTTCACCATCAGCGACGTGAGTATCACCTGTAGGAAGACTCACTATATTATCCTGCCAGTCAGATAAACGATCTTTCATTTCCACAATCAAACGCTCAGCGGTTTTTTTACCTACACCTGGCAGACGTGTTAAACCTGCCGTATCACTATCATGAATACATTGGGCAAATTCGTCTGCACTCATGCCTGACAAAATGGCCAAAGCCAGCTTGGCACCCACCCCGTTAATTTTAATCAACGCCCTGAACATGCGACGCTCATTTTCCGAAGCAAATCCACACAACACGTGCGCATCTTCACGTACTATCAGGTGAGTATGTAATACCGTTTCCTCACCCACATCTGGCAACTGATAAAAGGTGGACATGGGCGCTTCCACTTCATAACCCACTCCCTGTACATCTATTAACAAGGCCGGTGGTTGTTTACTGATGAGTATGCCTCTCAAACGCCCAATCATTTTCTGCTCATCTACTTTTAATTATTCTACAAGCGCCAGCGCTTTCGGCCAGAGGAACGCCTTAGCGATAATCCAGACAGGGATTGTGTTCCCTGGCTCATTGCTGATACTCGCCCCTGGGTGTGACAGTTTTGTGCATGACATACGGCAATGGCCAGCGCGTCAGCCGCGTCTTCCTGCGGAATACGTGACAAGCGCAACAATGCCTTCATCATATGTTGCACCTGCTCCTTGGCGGCATTCCCCTTCCCAACGACTGACTTTTTGATCTGGCTGGGGCTGTATTCACTTACCGGCAAAGCGCGCAAGGCTACGGTACTGATTGCCGCACCCCTGGCTTGCCCCAGCTTGAGAGCTGAATCAACATTTCGATGCAGGAAAACCTGCTCAATGGCCACTTCATCAGGCTGATGGATGTCCAGTAATTCATTGAGTCCTTCAGCAATAATGCATAGCTTGTGTGGCAGGTTATCCCCTTTTACACGGATACAGCCACTTGCCACCCAGCTGATTTTGTTATCCCCAGTGAGATCCACAATACCGTAGCCGGTAAAGCGTGAACCGGGGTCAATCCCCAATATACGTTTTACTGAGTTTGCTTTCATATCCTGCACAATACTCGATTCCCGCTACCGGGTACAAAGAAAAAAGGGGGCCAGAGCCCCCTTTTTTTATTTTCTAGTCTAGCTGGGCAAGTACCTCGTCGGAAAAATCCGCATTGGTATACACGTTCTGGACATCGTCCAGATCCTCCAGCATATCAACCAGTTTCATCACTTTCTGTGCATCATCCAGCTGCAGATCGACACTGGTTGATGGTTTTTGTGTCACCTCGGCAATTTCCGGTTGCAGGCCTGCTGCGATCATGGCTTCTTTCACATCAGTAAATGAATCCGGATCGGTAGTTACGTCGATGCTGCCATCATCATTGGTCACCACGTCCTCAGCCCCGGCCTCCAGTGCCGCTTCCATGATCTGATCTTCGTCGCTGCCACTGGGAAATGTCAGCGTGCCGATCTTGGTAAATAGGTAAGATACCGAACCATCTGTACCAAGATTGCCGCCAGATTTGGTGAAGGCATGACGAACATCCCCTACCGTGCGATTACGGTTGTCGGTCAGACAATCCACCATCACTGCAACACCAGCTGGGCCATATCCTTCGTAGCGGATTTCATCATAGTTCTCACTATCACCGGCACCAGCACCACGCTTGATAGCATTTTCAACGGTGTCCTTTTTCATGTTGGCGCTGAGCGCTTTGCTCACCGCGTCACGCAAACGAGGATTACTGTCCTGATCAGCACCCCCCATCTTGGCGGATACGACAATCTCACGAATTAGCTTGGTAAAAATCTTACCGCGCTTGGCATCCTGGGCTGCCTTACGGTGTTTGATATTGGCCCATTTACTGTGTCCGGCCATGAAACTACCTCTTTTAAAATCAATAAAATACCTGTTATCAGGCTGATTTTACCATCTGCCCGGCAGTTTTGCCTATGCTCGGCCAATATCTGATTTTAAAGATGTGGGAAGTAAATTAGTCGTCGTCAGACAGGTAAATTGCCGTTTGCTCAGGATCCACATCATCGGCTTCGTTATCGAAACGAAAATGATGGTTGCCAATCTGGATTTCATCGCCATGCTTCAGTAAATGGCGCTCGACCTCGGTATCATTAACCAGCGTACCATTGGTGCTGCCCAGGTCTTCCATGTAGTAATCATCATGACCATCAAGATACTCATTTTTCTCAACAATAAGGCGAGCATGCTTGCTACTTACGGCGGGATCATCCAGCTGAATATCACAATTGGATTTGCGACCGATTGTCAGTTCAGGCTTATCCAGTTCAATACTATTCAGTGTTAATCCTTCATGTTTAAGTAGTAACTTGGCCATTATATAAAATTACCTCTATTTAATTATGCTGCTGTAAATTCTACCCGGGTGCCCGCAACCTCAATGACATCAC
>JARRJY010000105.1:0-8119 GCA_037388705.1 Gammaproteobacteria bacterium | reverse complement strand
TTGTTCCTGGAGCCTGGTTTGGCCGGCACAGGTAAATTGACCAGCTTGTATAACTCTTTTACCTGGTCAGCAGTCAATTCTTCCCACCAACCGGTTTTTAATCTTGGTTCCAGAAAGATAGGACCAAACCGTACCCGGATCAAGCGGCTTACAGTTAAGCCAACGGCTTCCCATAAACGACGCACTTCCCGGTTACGTCCTTCAGCCAGTAACACGTAAAACCAGTGATTTGCCCCTTCACCACCGCCATCAACGATTTCTTCAAAACGTGCCGGGCCATCTTCCAGTTGCACGCCATGAACCAGTTGTTCCAGTTGCTCGCCACTGACTTTACCCAGTACCCGCACAGAATATTCGCGCGGTATAGAATAAGAGGGATGCATTAACCGGTTAGCCAGTTCACCATCAGTGGTTAACAGGATCAGGCCTGAGGTATTGATATCCAGTCGGCCAACCGCCACCCACCGGCCAATATCTGGTTTAGGTAATTTTTTAAAAATGGTAGGACGACCTTCCGGATCATTGCGAGTACACACTTCACCCACAGGTTTGTGATAGGCAATTATTCGAGGGGTAACCTGTTTTTGATGACGACGAACCGGTTTACCATCCAGGGTAATACGATCGTTCTCATTGATCTTGTCACCCAGTTTGGCAACCTGTCCATTGACACGAATACGGCCTTCCTTGATCCAGCCCTCTAACTGGCGACGTGAGCCAAGGCCCGCATTAGCCAGTACTTTTTGGATGCGTTCGTTCATCGTGGAATTTTTGATAGAAACTAATTAATGCTGTGCTTCGGCAGCCACTGTTTCTTCTAATTGTGGTTCCTGTTCTGCCGATACACTATCCGAATTATTTTCAGTATTTTGCTCAACGTGTTCCTCTTCTGATACCAGTTCATCCGAGGTGTCTGGCATGGACAGGTCAAGCTCAGCATTTATTGAATCAATATCCTTGATCTCGGCAAGGGTGGGTAAATCTTCCAGGCTTTTAAGATTGAAGTAATCAAGAAAAGCTTTGGTAGTTGCATACAGGGCGGGCTTGCCTGGTACATCACGATGCCCAACCACTTTGACCCAGTCACGCTCCATCAGTGTCCTGATGATCTGGGTACTTACACTAACACCACGTACCTCTTCAATTTCTGCACGGGTGATAGGTTGGCGATAAGCAATCAGCGCAATGGTTTCCATGGCTGCACGTGAATAACGTGCCGGTTTTTCTTCCCACAGCTTGGTAACCCAGTCTGCATATTTCTGGCGCACCTGGAAACGAAAACCGCTTTTCACTTCTTTTAATTCAATGCTCTTGTCTTCACAATCAGACTGGATCGAATCGAGAGCTGCTTTAATCGCATCACGGCCAGGATGCCCGTCTTCCGGAAACAATTCCATCAGACGTTTAATGTCCAGTGGCTCATCCGATGAGAACAAAACTGCTTCAATAATTCGTTTTAATTCAACTTCATTCATAACCGTGACAAAACTCTTTTACTTTTTATTCACTTTTCGCAGATTCAACTGCTTTCACATGAATTGGTCCATACGCTTCAGTTTGTACCAGTTCAATCAGGGACTGTTTTATTAATTCCAAGATAGCCAGCAGGCTGACTACCACGCCACTGCGTCCTTCTTCTACCGTAAACAACTCGCTAAAGTCAGTAAAGTGATCTGCTTTCACTTTGCTTAGTATTCGTGACATACGCTCACGAACAGATAACGGCTCCATCTGTATATGATGGTGCTCATACATTGATGCACGTTTTAACACATCAGCAAAAGCCATCATAATATCTTTCATTTCCACGCTGGGTGGCTCACGAACAATTTTTAAATCGGGACGTTGTACTTCTGCCGGGAAAACATCACGTCCAACACGTGGCAGGTTATCGACATCTTCAGCTGCCTGCTTGAAGCGTTCGTATTCCTGCAAGCGACGTACCAGTTCGGCACGTGGATCTTCTTCATCCATATCCTCTTCGACAGGACGTGGTAACAACATGCGCGATTTGATCTCCGCCAGCATAGCGGCCATCACCAGGTACTCGGCAGCCAACTCGAGGCGTAATTCAGTCATCATCTCGACATACTCCATGTACTGGGCAGTAATATCTGCAATGGGGATATCGAGAATATTTAAATTCTGGCGCTTGATGAGGTACAGCAACAAGTCGAGTGGACCTTCGAAGGACTCTGCAAGAAACACTTCCAGCGCATCAGGTGGAATGTACAAATCTTTAGGCACTTCCGATATCGGTGTGCCCTGCACCACCGCAAAAGGCATTTCCTGCTGCTGCGGCTGGTGATTGTTTTGTATTTCTTCAGTCATATGATTATCGGTATTCCAGTCCCATTACCTGGCGCACTTCAGATAACGTCTGTCGTGCTACATCACGCGCCTTGTCACACCCTTCGGTAATAATATTTTTTACCAGGCTGATGTTTTCTTCATATTCCCTGGCCCGCTCATGAATGGGTTGTAGCTCGGCCTGCACGGCTTCAATCACGGGTTGCTTGCAATCCAGGCAACCAATGCCGGCACTCCTGCAACCTTCCTGTACCCATTCCTGTGTATCTGCATCCGAGTATACCTGATGCAGTTTCCAGACAGGACATTTTTCAGGGTCACCGGGATCATTTCTACGTACCCGGATATTATTACCGAAGGGTGTGACAAGGCGCGTGATGTAGCACGACAGACGTTATCTGAAGTGCGCCAGGTAATGTTGGCCTGATCTTCCAATAATGCACGTGCCGTTTCCAGGGCTTCCTCATCACCCTTTTCCTGGAATGATTTACGTAAGCTGTTGTAAAGTTTGGCGTTCTTCTTACCCATTTTCTTGATGGCTTCTTCTGCTTTTTCTTCAAAACCTGGTTCACGGCCATAAAGATGATTAAAGCGACGCGCCACTTCACGAGTCAGCTCCACATGGGCTACCTGGTCCTCGCCGACCGGTACCAGGCCGGCCTTGTAAACCAGGATATCCGCACTTTGCAGTAACGGGTAACCGAGAAAACCATAGGTTGCCAGGTCGCGTTCCTTGAGTTTTTCCTGCTGATCCTTGTAACTGGGCACACGTTCCAGCCAGCCCAGTGGTGTAATCATGGACAACAGCAAGTGCAACTCCGCATGTTCCGGTACACGCGACTGAATGAACATGGTTGCCGAACCGGGGTTCACACCCACTGCCAGCCAGTCAATCACCATATCCCAGACACTTTTATCCAGCACTTCCGGCTCTTCATAGTGAGTGGTCAGGGCATGCCAGTCGGCAACGAAAAAGAAACACTCGTACTCGTGTTGCAATTTGACCCAGTTTTTTAACACACCATGGTAATGACCCAGATGTAACGCACCTGTAGGGCGCATGCCTGACAGCACGCGCTGCTGCGGGTTAGCAATAGAATTCAATGAAATCTCCTGGATATACAGCTTTTGGAATGAGCTTTGGTTAACACGTGATTTTTCAAATGCTTATATGGATATAGCGCTTGTTCTTGTTCGTAAATGTCATCGAATTATACCCAAGATTCAGCAAATGCTCGACTTCTCAGCCAGTAAAATAAGATATAAATTTGTCCGGGCCTACTGGCTAAATGGCTCCGGATCGCCTTTGCCTACCCTGCTGACACGCGGCACGTCCTCTGTCATGTAGACCACGGTGGTGGGCTCCATGCCACAGTATCCGCCATCAATGACAAGGTCCACGTGGTGCTCCAGGGTATCCCGTATGTCGTAGGGATCGATTAGCGGCAATTCATCACCCGGCATAATTAAAGTGGTACTCATCAGGGGTTCGTTAAGTTCTTCCAGCAACATCAACGCGATAGGGTTTTCGGGAATACGAATACCGATAGTCCTTCGCTTGGGATGCATGAGACGGCGAGGCACCTCGCGAGTAGCATTCAATATGAACGTATAAGAGCCCGGGGTATGGGCTTTCAGCAACCGATAACAGGTATTATCAACCTTGGCATACGTTGCGATTTCCGTCAGGTCGCGGCACATCAGGGTAAAGTTGTGCCTGTCATTGAGCTGGCGAATTTGCTTGATACGTTCCAGTGCCGCCTTGTCGCCAATGTGGCAACCTAGCGCGTAACCGGAATCGGTTGGGTAAACAATCACGGCACCCTGGCGGATCATTTCAACCGCCTGTCGAATCAGGCGCAACTGGGGATTCTCTGGGTGGATCTGGAAAAACTGGCTCATTAGACTACCTGCAACAACCTAGGCTTTCAGGCGTTCAACCATTTCCGACCACTGTTCAGTCTCCCAGACCGGATGACACTGGGGCGGCATCTGGTGCAGATAGCCCAGTTCGCGATAAGCAATGTTGGGACCGTGATAATCCGAGCCACACGAAGCACTGATACCAAAATACTTTGCCAGTTCACCCATACGAAACACCTCTTCCTGGCTATGACTACCGGATACCACCTCGATAGCAGCACCGCCCAGTTCTTTAAACTGGGCAATGAATTCTTTTAGTCGGCCATTGGAGATAGCGTAGCGTGCCGGGTGGGCCAGCACGGCAATCCCGCCCGCGGCTTTTATCCAGCTCAGGGCATCTTCCAGCTCTGCCCATTGCCCCGGGACGTAGCCTGGCTTGTTGCGCACCAGGTATTTTTTGAAGACCTGCTTCATGTCCCTGGCGTAGCCCTGCTCAACCAGGAAATGTGCAAAATGGGTACGGCTGAGAATCTCGCCACCGGCAAACTTCTGCGCCCCTTCAAGCGCACCCGCAATACCCGCCTTTTCCAGGCGCTCAGCAATTTTTTCAGCCCGGCTTTTTCGAAAATCCAGAATAGAATCAAGGCCTTGCAATAAAACCGGATTATCAGGGTCAATACCCAGGCCGACAATATGAATCGTCTGGTGCCGCCAACTGACAGAGATTTCAATGCCAGGGACAAATTCAAGATTATTTTCCCTGGCCTGCTGCCAGGCTTCATGCAAGCCATGGGTGACATCATGATCCGTCAATGCCAGCACATCCACGTTGTTTTTACAGGCCAGCCTCACCAGTTCAGTCGGCGTCAGGCTGCCATCTGATGCGGTTGAGTGGCAATGTAAGTCATATATCAGGCTCATAGCGGACGTAGTGTATCGGAAATAAGGTTAACTGTGTCCCTCATTTAGAATTTTAGGCGGTAATTTGAAATAGGCGGTGGTAAATGAGGAACATTTTCCCGATAATCGTATCAAACCAGTAACATTTTTTAATAAGGTTAGATTTTTAATGAAGTTTCTTTATGATTTTTTTCCTGTCGTTCTGTTTTTCATCGCGTACAAGACCTATGACATTTTCGTCGCCACTGCTGTCATTATCGCCGCGTCGATCGTGCAGGTAGGTTACTCCTGGTTGAAAAACCGCAAAGTGGAAAAAATGCATGTCATCACATTACTGCTGGTTCTGGTGCTCGGTGGCGCCACCATCCTGTTGCACGATGAAAATTTCATCAAGTGGAAACCAACCATAGTCAACTGGTTGTTTGCCGCAGTGTTTTTAGGCAGCCACTTTGTTGGTAAACGCACCATCATTCAACGCATGCTGGACAGTAATATCAGCCTGCCATCGCCCATCTGGCCGCGACTGAACATGTTGTGGACCGGCTTCTTTGTTGTGATGGGTATTGCCAACCTGTATGTTGCCTTTTATTTTGCTCCGGAACTCACTACCCAGGAACGCACGGATATCTGGGTCGACTTCAAACTGTTTGGCATGATGGGATTAACGATTTTGTTTGTCATTCTCCAGGCTATTTACCTGGCCCGTTACATCCAGGAAAGTGAAAGCGAAACCTCACAACAAGAAAAAAATTCGTAAATTTATTTATTCAAGATAATCATTATGTTCTACGCCATTATTTCGCAAGACAAGGCGGACAGCCTTGATAAAAGACTTTCTGTACGTCCTGCACACCTGGAGCGGCTTAATCGACTGAAAGATGAAGGCCGCTTGTTGATAGCCGGACCACATCCTGCTATCGATAGCGAAGATCCCGGTCCCGCTGGTTTTAGCGGTTCACTGGTCGTTGCTGAATTTGAATCACTCGATGCAGCCAGGCAATGGGCCGATGAGGATCCCTATGTAAAAGCTGATGTCTATGAATCAGTTACTGTAAAACCATTTAAAAAAGTATTACCCTGAATTTAATAATCTCAAGGAAAAAGATAATGAATAGCAAAACGAAAGTATTAATTGCCAGTGGCCTGCTTATCGCCATGACCAGCGTGGCCCAGGCCAAGGATGTTGCAACTGTAAACGGCAAAGGTATTTCAGAGAATGACTATAAAAATTTTCTAAAATATCGTTTAAATAAAAAAGCCAACGGTTCTGTTGGCGCAAACCGCCAGCAGGTAATTAACGAACTGGTGAGTCGTGAGCTCGTTTACCAGGATGCTGTTAAACAGGGTATTACCAAGGATGAAGCATTTAAATACCAGCTGGAACAATTGCGTATTGATGCTACGATCCAGGCCGCTGTTAAGAAAAAGCTGTCTGCTAACCCCATCACCGAGCTGGAACTGAAGAATGAATATGACACCCGGATCAAAGGTGCCAATGTGCAGGAATACAAGGCCAGTCATATCCTGGTAAAAACAGAAGATGAAGCCAAGGCGATTATTAAAGAACTTAATGGCGGTGCAGCTTTCGCCGATGTGGCAAAAGCGAAATCAACTGGTCCTTCCGGAAAAAACGGTGGTGATTTAGGCTGGTTTAATCCTTCGCAAATGGTGCCGCCTTTTTCACAAGCCGTGGTAAAAATGAAAAACGGTGAAATCAGCAAAACACCTGTGCAAACCCAGTTTGGCTGGCATGTTATCAAGCGGGTTGATAACAGGAAAGTAGAGCCACCAAAATTTGCTGATGTAAAGAAACAACTTCAGCAGATCCTGCAAAACAAACGTATCCAGGCTTATATGCTTGAGTTGCGTAAGAATAGTAAAATCAAAATCAACGAGTAAATTGTTGTAACATCAAGACACAAAGGGCAGTCAATCACTGCCCTTTTTTATTTGATTAGTTTAAGAAACGCCTGTTCATCCAGTATTGCTATCCCGAGTGCATCCGCTTTATCTGCTTTGGAACCCGGGTTTTCACCCACAACGACATAATTGGTTTTCTTCGAAACACTACCAGTCACCTTGGCACCGAGTGCCTGTAATGCCGCCTTTGCCTCTTCACGTCCCATGCTGGCAAGGGTACCGGTTACGACGAAAGTCTGATCTTTTAAAGGCAGTTGATCATCTGACTTGATTTCAACTTCTGGCCAGTGAATACCTGCCTTCATCAACTTGTTAATCACATCACGATTATGCTTTTGTTTAAAAAACTGCAAAATACTCTCTGATACTGCCGGACCAACATCAGGGACTTCGATTAATTGCTCCTGCCTGGCGGATGAAAGGTTTTCCAGGCTGCCAAAATAATTGGCAAGGGTTTGTGCTGTTGTTTCCCCAACATCATGGATACCTAGTGAATAAATGAAACGTGCCAATGTAGTCGACTTACTTTTCTCCAATGCTTTAACCAGGTTCTCGGCAGACTTCTGGCCCATACGTTCCAGGCCAGCTACCTGTTCAACAGTCAGTGAAAACAGGTCCGCAATATCATTAACCAACCCTTCATCAACAAGCTGTTCAACAAGTTTGTCGCCAAGCCCATCGATGTCCATAGCTTTACGTGAGGCAAAATGCTTAATCGCTTGCTTGCGCTGTGCTTCGCAGAACAACCCCCCGGTACAGAAGGTAACAGCCTCACCCTCCAAACGTGCCGTGGCGGAACCACATACCGGACACTTTGCCGGCATTTTAAATTTGCGCGGTTTCCCTTCACGCCTGGATAGCACAACGCTAACGACCTGTGGAATAACATCACCGGCACGACGCACAATTATCGAATCACCGACCCGGACATCAAGACGCTCAATCTCATCCTGGTTATGCAAGGTGGCATTACTGACAGTTACCCCACCGACAAATACCGGTTCAAGACGTGCAACCGGGGTCAATGCCCCGGTTCGACCAACCTGTATATCAATACCTAACAATTTGGTCATCTCTTCCTGGGCAGGAAACTTGTGGGCGATAGCCCAGCGTGGTGCGCGCGCCA
>JARRJY010000104.1:0-14150 GCA_037388705.1 Gammaproteobacteria bacterium | reverse complement strand
GGTGACGGTCCTGGCTTCCTCGCGGGTGAGATCAATATCGCGGGTAACTTCACCTATGGCTTTGTCTGGGATCTCAAGAACGACATCCCCCTGCCGCCGGATATAACAACAGGCCCAACAGGTACCTGGCGGATCACGTTCTGGCTGGATGACGACAACTCAAACGCGGGGAAAGCAGTAACATTTGCTCCCAATAATACGTTTATCAAGTCAGTGGCCAATGGTGTCCGTGTTTCCGATACCCAGGCTTATATCGACATCACCATTAACTAAACACGATCACTGGCCTGCCAGGGAGGTATTCTCCGACAGGCCAGTTTTCCGCAACGCTGGTTAACATGGTACTGTGTGCAATATCCGTTATATCGGTGTTTACACTTATCGTATCAATAGGCTTTACAGCGACATGTTAAGGATCTCATTCAGAGATGTCCGCAAAGTGATCCTTAACAAGCATAACTCTTTGCTTTATGCTTATTTTTCAACGGTTCAAGATGACCTTTCTTCACACTGTACAAAAAGCCGATGACCAGGATGGCGAATACCGTGATAAGCGGTAAGCCTAGCCACCCCTTCACTACGGCGGTGGTGTCATAAAACCGGATAACCGTATTGGCAATCACCAGGTAAGGAAATGCAATCATTAATACAAGATAGAACTTTGCAACCTGCGCTGGCTTACCCGGCCCTATTCGCACACTGTCATAATCTTTCCCTTTGCCATGTTCACTCTTTAACGTGACAAAACTGTACATACGTCGACAAATGATATTGAACAGATCACCAATCACCTTGCGATGGTTAAAGTAAGCCAGGTGCGATGAAGCCGGTTCGGGAAAATGAAAATGGTTGACCTCGACATTATCAACGTTCAGTTCAACCCAACGACGGTTAGATACGGAGTAAAGCTCGCCACTGACCACATCACCCCTGTCCCAGTAATTGATCCAGTGGATGTGCGGTTTACGGTTCTTTGAAAAAGGAGCCGTCCCCAAATCACCACGCAAGTCATCAACAACACGACGATATCGATGATAGGCCGATCGAAAACTCTCGAACAGGTATTGAATTTTATCCACCGGGCTTGCCAGGGTAATAAAGTGTTCGATTTTTTCCAGCGCGATGGGACCGGCCATCGGTTCTTCTTCATTCTGGGCCCGGTTCAAGTGCGTCAAAGATAATAACGTGTCTTGTGCCACCGCGGTGCCGAGGCTATGACTGATCACAACGACACGCTCACAATTGGGATCACCCAGTACGTGGGTCAAAGTTTCCATGCCCCGTTTAATCACTTCACTGCGATTTTTATGCTTGGTATCGGTTTCTTCATACGTGGTCCATTGGTAAACGTCACCCAGGTACCTGGAGAGAAAATGACTGATCCCAAATAGTGATGCTGCACCAATTAACAAGGGGAAGGCATTTTTGACACTTGGCGATAGTGAATTGGCAAGATCGAGAAAATTGTTTTCTTCAAGAAACGTCACCACGCCCAGATCTGCGATGAACTGTAAAACCATGAAGACAAGGGCCAAGCTCAGTACAAACGCGATCAATAAGCTCAATGCAATGGAGACCAGGACAACAAAGTTTCTTAATTCATAGCGACAGTACACCTTGCGCCAGAGTTTCGCCAGGGCAACCAGCTTGGCCTTTTTACCTGGCTTATTCTTATATTTTTTTGCTAAAAAGTTCTTGAACTCTTTAAAGTTACCCTTTGGATAATCAGCAATCGCTTGTGAGCCCTCGAACTCATCGTAAGCGAATAACAGGTTTTTAAAATCATACGATTTAAAATCCTTGCTCCATAGATGTTCACGTTCCCTTAGCTTTAAAAGTATAGCGCGACGTAACCGTTGGCGTTCACGCCATGGACTGAAATAGGTTCGAAAGGGCCGGATGACTGTAGAAAATAACCATTTTATCACCTCTTTGGCCTTGGCCCCTTTCGCCATCACGGGTGCCCAGTACACCTCGTAAAACCGAAGATTCGTCACATCATCCCACGATCGCTCTTTGACATTTTTATAATAGGCACGAATATAGGTGATCCTTTCATGGTCAACCGAGCGGGAATCCTCAATACGCGGTTTGATTTTCACTAACCGCCAATCGGGTTGGCATGAATCACTCTGCGAGTAGGCATCCAGCGCATCCACTAAACGACTGAGTTCTTCATAACGGCGTTGATTACCCATTCCATGAAAGTAAACCACCGAGGTATATTGAACAGGTTGATTATTATTTTTATTTTTCGTATTCATTGACTAATCCCTTATTAACTGAAAACGCTTACGTGATAGAAAGCAATGTGCGCAATATCCGTCTGCCCTTTTATTTACACATTATAGCTTCTTCTTATTGTGAATAAATTTTTCTGTTATTGATCTATATCAACAACCGTTGTAATACACCAACTGGTATATCATCAATCACTAATATGTAATAGAAATTCATTATGACAAAGGATCATCGTGCAAACGATTGCGATAAAAATTTCATCGTAACGTTCCAATTATTCTCAGCTATACTTATTAAAAAGACCAATAAAGTATGAACAGGGAGTGAATACGATGGAATGGGATAAAGGACCACCACCCGTTATACGGCAACACTTTGAAGCCGCGCCAATCAACGAATACCAATCATTACCCAACCGCTTTCGCCTCCCCTGGGGACCTATTTATTACCGGGGCCGCATGGATGGCAGTGCGCGTATACTTGTTATCGGACAGGATCCGGGCCCTTCAGAAAGTGTCGCGCGTCGTATCTTCGTCGGTACCGCGGGACAACGTGTACAAGGTTTTCTAAAGAAGCTTGGCATCACGCGCTCCTATGTCATGGTCAATGCCCTGCTTTACTCCATCTTTGGGCAATTCAATAACCAACTGAAAGACTTCAGCCAGCGTCCCGCCGTGGAAACATGGCGCAATGATTTATTGGACCTGTTGGTGGCGCATAACCCCAACCTACAACTGATCCTGACCTGTGGGAATGCAGGTAAATATGTGCTGGAAAATTGGGCCGGTGCGGCCCCGTTTCGTAGCCAACGACGTGTGTCGTATCTTATCCACCCCACAGCACGACCGGTCTCTGCCGTGATTGAAAACTGGAAGAACCGGATCAGCCGACTGGATAATTTTGTCACACCCGATGATCCTACACTGGTTGATCCGACCTATGCCGGAACCGGCTTCAGTCAAAGTGATCTTGCTGATATTCCTTTGCATGACTTTGGCTTTGGTGCACCCGAGTGGATGGGTACGGGAAGAATTGCCAAGCGGTATACAACGAGACCGCCGGCCGGAACCGATCGCTATAACACCATTTTATATCGCGCCACCGGCGATCAAGGATGATACCGATGAAAAGAAACCTATTGCTCCTCGCTTGTTCACTGTTTCTTTTATTACCCGCCCAGGCACGGGTGACAGTCACCGCCGGTTCAACCGCGGATACTTACCTGTTTAAAGGCGAGATCGTGACACCAAGCGGCGTGATGAATGGCGAGATGGTGGTGGAAGGCGATACCATCACCTGCGTGGAAATGGATTGTACTGATCCCGAGGGTGCAACGCGCATCACGGTCAGTAGTGCCTACATCTACCCGGGCTTTATTGATGCCCATAACCATGTTGCCTATAACGTGTTTCCCAAGTGGACCCCCCCTAAACTTTATGAGAATCGCGGGCAATGGCAACGCTCCAAGGCGTATAGAGATTTCAAGGCACCATATAATGATCTCAAATCCACCGTGTTTTGTGAAATGGTGAAATACGGAGAGATAAAAGCCCTCATCAGTGGCATTACCACCATCCAGGGCACGGCACCTAAACGTAAATGTTTCAAAACACTCATTCGTAATGCCGAGAACTATAATGAACTGGGATTCCCTTCCAGTCATGTGCGTACCTATATCCTGGATATCTCCTCCTTCAGCTCGAGCATTGACTGGACGAAAACCAAGGCGTTTGTTGTCCATCTTGCTGAAGGCATTGATGAACGCTCACGCAAAGAATTCGATACGTTAAAAGATAAAAACCTGCTCCATGCCAATACCGTGATCATTCACGGTACCGCGTTTGGCAATGCCGAGTTCCAGGCAATGAAAAATGTTGGTGCCAAGCTGGTCTGGTCACCACAAAGTAACCTGGTACTGTATGGGAAGACCACCAATATTCCGCTCGCCTTGCAAAACAATATCCTCATAAGCCTCGGTGTTGACTGGAACCCAACCGGTAGCGATACCCTCTTTAAAGAACTCCGGATCGCCGCGGAAGTTAACGAACAGGAATTTAACAACGCCATAACCAATGACATGTGGCTGAAACTGATCACCGAGAACCCCGCGAAAGCGCTGGCGCTGGATGCCCACATCGGCAGCCTGACAAAAGATAGGAAAGCGGATATCACGATTGTACGTAAACGTGCTGACGATCCGAATAGTAGCTTATTACAAAACCGCTTGCAGGATGTACAGTTCGTTATGGTCAGTGGAAAGGCCCTGTACGGCAACGAGGCCGGGATGAATAAACTTCATAACAACGGCTGTGAACCATTAATCGTGCATGGCTCACGCAAAAAAATCTGTGTACCGGATGACATCGATCCGGTCGACGGCAGTGATCAAACCCTCGCCCAGATCCGCACCATCCTGCAAGACAAGTACCCGCAGTTGGCACCACTTGCACCATAGGTATTTTCCACACGTTAGTGCGCATGATTGGGTTCAAAGACAACCCTTTGAGTAGCAGTAATAAGGGAGTCCTTTATATTCATCAGGTGTCGCTTAACAGTGACGTATTTCCAGTACCAGGATGCAAGTACGCTTGTTTTCCTGACTGGTGATAAGACGTTAATAATGTGGGGCCTTATGAAATCCTCGTGGGCCGTCAATACAAGCATAACCCCCCGCCACAGCTTTCCGTAAAGTGTGACTTAACGTTCAACCCTTATGACATAGTTTCGGGATGTCTTTGAATAGGTACCATTACACCATGGTATACATATAAATAAAATGATAACCACGTAGGCTAATGATTTGGCAGTTGAAATGTATCTGAGATTTTCGTTTCTACTGGAAAATAATTATTCGGATATATTGAAATAAAACTCAGTAACTTAGATATTTTTTTGTTTTAAAATTTTGTGTTGTTTTTTTTATCCCGCTCTAGTTTTGTTTCACATACATTAACAAAAATATCTTCGCCACCTATAACGAAACGTAATTTATCCAAAGATGAAGTTTTTCTTATCCCCAAAGCATCAATATTTGCTTTTACGATAGTACATATAAGTCATGATGGTTGTATTAATTTTATATACATCTTGCCTGCAAAGAAAGTCATTGAAAAATAATTGAGCGAAACGACTTAACAACCTTTTTGTAATGAGCTTGTTTTCTGTTTCATCCATTGCGTAAAGTTTTTTGCGGACATTGGATGAGCAAACAGGTGCCCCTGGATATGATCACAACCTCGTTCGTTCAGCATATTGAGTTGATGGTGTGTTTCAACACCTTCCGCCACCACAGACATATTGATACTGTGCCCAAGGTTGATAACTGCCGCTACGATTGCCGCGCCATTAATACTGTGTTCCATATCCTGGACAAAGCTTTGATCAAATTTGAGTATGTTAAATGGATATTCTTTTAAATAGCTTATCGAAGAATAGCCCGTGCCAAAGTCATCAATAGCCAGGCGCACACCTAATTTACGCAACTTATCCAAAGCTTCTAACGTTCTCTTTGTGTTATCCATCAATATACTCTCGGTAACTTCCAACTGTAGCAGATGTGGATCGAGTTGGTTTTTCTTTAGTGTATTCACAACCATGTTTACCAGGTCGCATTTATGAAACTGTCGTACTGACAGGTTTACAGATACATATACTGGAGGCAACCCATCTTGCTGCCAGAGCATGTTCTGTCGGCAGGCCTCATTTAACACCCATTCACCAACGGATATGATAAGGCCAGTCTCTTCCAGAAGCGGCACAAAATCCTTGGCTGGTATCAAGCCACGCTCAGGATGATGCCAACGCAACAAGGCCTCCACACCTGTCACCTTATTGGAGCTCGTATCGATGAGGGGCTGGTAGAACAAGATAAAATCTTTTTTATGAACTGCGTGACGCAGATCATTTATCATTGTCATACGATCGGAGACCGCCATGTTCATTTCGGTCTCAAAAAACTTGTAATTATTACGTCCTTCGCTCTTGGCACGATAAAGTGCAGTATCAGCATTTTGTATAAGTGCCTCGGCATTTTTACCACAGCTTGGATAACCTGCAATACCGATACTGATGGTAACAAAGACTTTCTCGTCCTTTAGGATAAATGGCTTTGACAAAGTGGCAAGTATCTTTTCAGCAACTTCTGCAGCATCTTCACGATGAGAAATGTCTTGCAGTATCACGGTGAATTCATCACCCCCAAGGCGAGCTATGGTGTCTTCCTCACGGATACAACCCTGCAGACGCTTGGCGACATCTTTTAAAAGCTCATCTCCTGCAGTATGTCCCAATGTATCATTGATATCTTTAAAATGATCCAAATCCAGGAATAATAATGCGGTCACACTGTTATGACGTTCGGCATGTCGCATAGCCGCCATCATACGATCATGGAACAATGCCCGGTTAGGCAGTCCGGTTAGTGGATCATACTGGGCCAGGTACGCGAGGCGCTCTTCGCTACGTTTACGTTCAATGGCATAGCGTAAGGCACGGGTAAGAAGATTGCCATCGCCCAGGCCTTTAACCAGGTAATCTTGTGCACCGTATTGCAGTGCCTCTATAGCCAGCTCAGAATCGTTGTTACCGCTCAGTATAACGATTGCTTGTTTTGGTACTATATTCATCACCTGATTCACTGCATCGATCCCATGAGCGTCAGGTAGGGATAGATCGAGCAGCATTACATCGAAATTCTCATTCTTTAATACATCTAAGGCATCAGCCAGTGTGCTCATATGTGTCAGCACAAACTCGCTGGCATTGACATCAACGAACATTTCCTGCACCAGCCGTGCATCGCCCGGGTTGTCTTCGACCAAAAGAACCTTTATTTCAGATGCTGCCATAATTTTTCTTGGTAATATATAAAATGATTAACCTGTCATTCCGATGGTAAACGAACAATCGTGAGCCAAAAGTCTTCAATACTTTTGACGATATTAATAAACTGATCCAGATCCACCGGCTTGGTAACATAGCAATTGGCATGAAGGTTATAACTTTTCAGGATATCCTCCTCTGCGCGCGAGGTGGTTAATACCACCACTGGAATGCGTTTGAGTTCTGAATCATGCTTGATTTCTTCAAGCACTTCACGTCCATCTTTTTTCGGCAAATTAAGATCCAACAGTATCAGGTCGGGGCGTGGTGTATCGGCATACTCGCCTTCGTTACGTAGAAAAGCCATTGCTTCAACGCCATCTTCCACGACAAATAGCTGGTTATTCACCTTGGCTTCTTTCAGGGCTTCTCTGGTAAGGCGTACATCGCCCGGGTTATCCTCGACTAGTAATATTCTGATTCCGGAATTGCCTATGGTATCCACTACGTGATCACCCCTCAGTGGTTGTCGGTAACGTGAAATAAAAAGTTGTGCCTTTGCCTTGCTGTGACTCTACCCAGATTTGCCCGCCATGTTTATCAACGATCTTCTTGCAAATCGCCAGCCCGATGCCAGTTCCGGGATATTCTTTTTTACCATGTAGTCGTTGAAACAACAGGAAAATCCGCTCGGCATATTGCGGTTCAATTCCAATACCGTTATCAGCGACAGAAAAAATCACCTGGTTTCCCTCCTCGCGGGCCGCGACATGAATTTCGGGAGCTGTTTCACCATGGAATTTAAGCGCATTGCTAATCAAGTTCTGGAACAACTGCACCAGTTGTAATTCATCACCATATATATCAGGCAGTTCGTCATGCGTGACAACCGCATGGTTGTCATCGATGGCTAACTGAAGGTTGCTTAAAACACGCCGCAACACGGCATTGGTGTCGATTTTCTTAACCTCGCCGTCTCGCGTGCCAATGCGTGAGAATGTCAGCAAGTCATTAATCAGGTTCTGCATCCGTGTGGCACCATCGACAATAAAATCAATAAATTCGTCCGCATCCTCATCCAGTTGGTGCTGGTAACGTCGCGCCAGAAGTTGCGCGTAGCTGGCCACCATGCGCAGTGGTTCCTGTAGATCATGCGAAGCCACGTAGGCAAACTGCTCCAGCTCGGCGTTGGAACGTTCCAGGTCGCGGGCATGCTGTTCCAGTGCCTTGCGTGCCTGTTGCCGTTCGGAAATGTCGCGGATGACCGCGGTCACGAGTCGCCCGTTCTCAGTCTGCAAGGGACTCAAGCTGATCTCGACAGGGATTTCGTGGCCCTGTTTGTGTTGCGCAAACAGTTCAAGCCCGGAGCCCATCGGCCGGGTATGGGGATCGCTGAAATACGATTGGCGTTTGTCGGCATGGTCACCGCGAAAGCGTTCCGGCAGCATTTTCTCCACCGCTTCACCAATCAGTTCCCCACGTTTATAGCCCAACATGAGTTCAGTCATCCGGTTGACGAGTTTTATTGAACCATCGCTATTGACGATAATGATGGCATCGGGAGCCGACTCCAGTAGCTGGCGAAACAGACCATCTGCCACAAGGGATTCATCCAAGAATTTTGATAAATGTGTCATTATTATTTTTGTAATGTCTTATCTCACAATTATCTGAACTGTGTTTATCAAGCATAATCCTATGATATTTAAACGGATTTGTACATGAAATACAAATAGTATCAGATAGGAACGAACTCTTATATATAAACGTATTTATATTATAAAATATTGATCTCTGAGCCGGGTTTTCATAGGAAAATTACTGACAAGCAGCTTGATATACCCCCAACTGACCGGGAAAAAGCATGGCTGACTTATTTAATGAAAAGGCCCAGGTCTGGGATATGAATGCCTGGTGACACAGTTGTCAACGGCAATTGGTAACACGATTTTGAACAAGGTGGTGCTGTAACCGCATAAGTAGACTATATGAGGTCAGGGTAAAAAAATGAAAATGGATATAGGTGAAGTATATCTTGGACCAGAGTAAAAATATTGGGTGGTATAGAGGATAATTTTGTGACTCTCACCCCAAATATTATATCGATCATGGTGACACAGAAACGTGCAAAAAATTATATCAGTTAAAATAGCAGTTCAAGCGAGCAGGCTCAATATTATCAGATGACCGTTAAATCGATGATTTCACCTATCTAACAAATAAGCTTTACATCTTTCTGTTATGACGGGGATTTAAGATAGCTTTAAACTTTAGTGCGGAAAACGTGCTCTGCCCTATCATTTCCTTGATAAAGGGGATCAAATACCATTTAATTCCAGTGTTAAAGAAAACTGTGCCCTGTCCCATTTTTCGCAATCTGAACCCACCAGAAAAAAACCCGTCCTCAACGCCACCACCCGTCTTGATAAAAATTTTATACATTCGTGATACTTGCGTTAGGATATCGTCACGCTACATGTGCATTATCAAACTCCTGAAAATAATCGCCGCGGTAAACGCGGTAACACCAATATAAGGAGATACTGTAATGCGTAAATCGATAACTTTGATGGTAAGTGGTCTACTTGTGTTACTCATGCAAAGTGCCCATGCAGAAGCACCCAACTTTATGGCGGCAATTTATGCTGATGGTAACGTCTACGGTACCAAAGGGACTACCAACCTACCCGCACCGAATGCGAACAACGAGCAATCTTTCGATAATCTTTATGTGATTACCAACTTCAACGATCCGAATGCTGTTCAACTGCCTGTTTCAGAAGCCGCCCCTGGCAACCCGAAATATAACGGTGGCCGCTGGAGCCTACAGTTCGTCACCTGGACAGCCGACGGCTTCATGGCCTACGGCGGCTATGCGCCTGTCATCAAATCGGCAGAAGAACTCGAATATAACAAGGATCTAGGCTACCTGACGGTGAGCTCCGGCTCGACCTATTTTCAGTGCCCGCTCCTCCCGGTCAAATAAGTAACCAGTGACAGGCCACGATTCATTGCCAAGTAGCACAATGAAAAAGAAAAACGTGGTCTGTCTGTTATATCTAACATTACAGATGGCTGTAAATATTATTGAAAGGATGAATATCAGTGTTCGGCCAAAACGGTCATTCAAACCATCTTAATTTTTACGGCTTTTATTTTAAAGTTGTCTAAGTGGGCTAGCACCGATGACGATCGAATGATTTTAAAACATGTAAATTATAAAAAGGAGGTTTGCCCTTAAATCAACTAACACCATACAGAGACGAATCACCACATTGACGATTCTATTCAGTTAGAAAGGATAATAAAATCAACCACACACCCTATCTCTTTAACCCCCCCATATATTATTCGGGTAACCCAGATTTACGTAAATCATCTAAAAAAGCTTTTTTTAACTCAGTATTGGCCATAGGAATGGTTTTATCAGTATGTGAGATGGTTGTGTTTGGATTTATCATCTGAAGCTGCTCAGCCATCCATTATGTGAGATGGTTGTGTTTGGATTGATCATCTGAAGCTGCTCAGCCGTCCATTCAGCATCTTCTATTCGTCCAGCTTTTATATAACTTGCTGTAAGAAACAATTTTATTGGCACAGCATTCTCATTACGTGCCTGCGCTTTTTCAAGTGCAGAAATTGCTTCATCATAATTACCCAGAAGGTAATTTGCCCGCCCAAGATTATACGGATAATCCCAGGTATAATAAGGATTGAGTTGCATACCTTTGCTAACATATTCAATCGCTTTCTGTGGTTTGCCAAGGCTATTATAAATAAGCGAAAGTAATCCATAACCATCGGCATAGTTTGGTGCAATCGAAATGGCTTTGGTTACGGCTTTTCTGGCATCTTCATATTCTTTACGCATCAAGTGAACATAACCCAACACCCAGTATGTTTGAGGAATATTAGCATTAAGTAAGGTCGCCTGTTCTGCCATTGCTAATGCACGATCTAATGTCTCAACTGGTGTATCTGTCCAGCCACGTCGATAATCTAGCGCCATGGTATAGGCAATTGCGCCGTAAGCACGGCTATAACTCGGATCAATTTTAATTGCACGTTGATAAGCTTCGCGTGCCTGAGTGTTACTTTCTTTAGTTAGTTGTCTGGACAAACGCTGTCCGGATAAAAAATGATCATAAGCCTTTATGTTGGTTGTTACCTTGGACATTAACTGTTGTTCATCATGCCGGGTAAGTTTTAATGCGATTTCATGTACAAAACGTTGCGTCAACTCACTTTGCACTAAAAATACGTCATCAATATTCCTATCATAACGTTCAGCCCAGACATTTGTATTTGTTTCAGTATCAACAACTTGAACATTTACTCTTAGTGTCTTTTCCAGGCGACGGATACTCCCTTGTAATACATAATCCACTTTATGATCTTTTCTTAACTGTTGTGGATTAACTTTTTTCCCTTTGTATTGAAATGAAGCATGACTGGCCAGCACCAGCAAGTTAGATATTTTCGAAAGATCAGTAATGACATCCTCGGTAATCCCATCAACAAAGATGTCATGCTTATCATGATCACCCCGGTTTTCAAAAGGCAGCACTAAAACAATCGGTAATTCTTTTTTTACAGGATCATCCTGCATGGGTGCCAACCAGTAAACACCAACCAAAATTAACAGCACTAATCCAACCAGGCTGACGTTTCGTTTTACATGATAGATATTCGCTATTTGGCTAGCGTGAACTGTTTCAGCCGAAGAAGTAGTCCCTGTAGAAAAACTGACGGGCGATATTAACTGGTAGCCTTTCTTGGAAATGGTCGCAATATAACGGGGTGAGCGGGCATCATCCTTCAAGGCTTTGCGCAGTTTGATAATCGTCTTGGTAACGGCATCATATCCCACCAGGGCACCTTTCCAGACATCGCGCTCTAACTCTTCGCGGGTGATCACCTCACCGGGACGCGAGGCAAAATAAACGAGAACATCCATCACTTTGGGTTCAAGATGCACTACCTCGTCTTTGCGTTTTAATACGCTTTCGCGGGGATTCACCTGCCAGTCGTCAATGCTAAAGCCTGTTTGAGCCAGATTTGCCAATATTCCAGTTCCCCCCCAGTTACACAACCCAACACTAACCTATTGTATTAAAAAGAAAAAGCCCTGGTCCTATTTTCTTCCTTTTCTGGTCCTCGTTGCGTCCGGACTTTCCCGGCCGTGTCATCAACACTTAGCTCAACAGTTTAGTCACTCACATTAAAAATCACAAAATAAGGAGAAATCACCATGAACACAACCAAGCCACTATACAAGCTGTTGCTAATAGCACTCACAGCCGTCTTCTCCCTGACGGCGCAGGCCGCCAGTAAATCAGACCTGGCAAAAGAGAAGCGTTGGGAAGAGCAGATTGTTGATAGCCTCATCGTTGGTGAAAGCGTCAAACTCAGCGCAAACGGTGTTAAATTTTTAGGCCTGTATGCAGAGCCTTCTTCAGATTATTCCAAGGGTGCAGTCATTATTTTGCACGGTAGCGGTGCCCACCCTGCCTGGCCAGATGTGATTAATCCGTTACGTATGGAACTGCCTGATCTCGGCTGGCATACCCTGTCCCTGCAAATGCCTATACTGCACAACACGGCAAAACCAGAAGAATACAGCCCGCTCTTTCCAGAAGTACCCGCACGAATCAGGGCAGGCATTACTTTTCTAAAAAATAAAGGCATCAACAATATTGTTCTTAGCGGCCACAGTATGGGTACCGTTATGGCTAGCTATTACCTGGCAACACAGAACGACCAAGATATAAAAACCTTTGCCATCATCAGTGGTGATATGGGCATGCCCCAACAGCCCCACATGAATAGCTTGGAACATTTCAGAAACATTAAAAATATTCATATCGTGGATGTGCATGGAAGTGATGATCACAAGCGTGTGCTGGATACCATTGCCATAAGAAAACCTATGGGTAACAAGTTACACAACAAAAGATATCAACCCTTAACCATTAATGGCGCCAACCATTTCTATAGAACAAAACGAAACGACCTGGTAAATGGCCTCAACTTGAAATTAACAAAGATCATAACAAAAGCTAGTGTTAATGATCTGAATTGTTCATTACCACTAATTGATTTTTGCCCTTATTTTCAATAATTAATAGTAAGGAGAACACTATGAATATTTATAAAACCATACAATATACCTTGTTTAGTCTGTTATGTTTATTATTATCACCGTTTGTTCTTGCCGGACAAGGTAACACGGTTGATAGCGAAAACCATGTGCAGCTGAAAACAGCTAACAAGGAAACATTTTCTGCTTATGTTGTTGGTCCCAAAAGTTCAAAAAAAGGTATCTTATTAATCCATGGATGGTGGGGATTAACCCGGGACGTGAAAACTTGGGCAAACGAGTTTGCAGTAAGAGGTTACCGTGTTATGGCAATCGATCTTTACAATAATCAAACCGCTAAACATCCTAAAAAAGCAAAAAAACTTATGAAATCTGTAGAACAATCCATTGCCAACGAAAAATACTCAGCGGCAATCAACGCCTTATCCGTACCAGGTAGAAAAATAGCCATACTTGGCCGCAGTTATGGTGGTGCGCAAACCTTACACGCCGCATCAGTTGGGCAAGACAAAGTTTCGGCAGCAATAATTTATTATCCCTATGGGAAGTTGATAACAGAAAAGGAAAAACTGACGTCAATAAATGCACCTGTACTCGGTCACTTTGCCAGTGATGATTTTTTCTTAACGCCTGACAAGCTCGATGACTTCACATCTATAATAATGGATTCCAGTTTAAATATGACGTTTAAAACCTACAAAGCCAAACATGGTTTTGATAATCAACATGGGAAAAATTATCATGAAGCAGCAGGTGAATTAGCAATGCGCCGAACGTATCAGTTCTTAAGCAAGCACCTTAACTGAAATACAAAAAAGCCCGCAAAGCGGGCTTATAACTCTACAAAATTAGGGCTGACTGCCCTCCTTATATAACATACAACTAAGATTTCCAGACACCTGGTATGCACATTACGGACACTGGAGATATCTGAGATTAAGGATGGCTGATAATTTTAATGAATGGATATAAAAAATAACGATTACAT
>JARRJY010000103.1:0-6169 GCA_037388705.1 Gammaproteobacteria bacterium | reverse complement strand
GTCATTTCTTTCCCTTTAGAGTAAAAGAGTATGCCTATAAAAAATACAGGAAAAATAAACCAGAAACGGTAGGTTACAATTACTAATAGGCTTAAACCTTCCAGTTTCGTTTCAAAACCATCGAATAATTTTTCGAAATTCGGAATGATAAAGAAGACGCCAACGGCATAAACCAAGTATAAGATGGCATTAATTGTAAATAGAGTCCTTGTGCTTTGTTCCATGATTTTCCTATTTTTTTATAATTCCTGCATTATTCGCTGTCGGCTATAAATAAGCGGTCACACAAATATTTAATTCATAAGTAGCTCATAAGCTTCTTTGAAAGTATCCAGGTTAGCATATGCAAGAATAAATCCTGTCAGAATCACAATAATGCTCATTGCGTATTCGTGATAAGGCTTATCTTTTCTAGGACCAGTTATCAAAACAGAGTTCTCGGGCTCTTCTGGATTGTAAAATACCGGAACCTCATCACCTACCTTAAACTTATTTACAATATCTTCGGCCTCTTTTTTAATGGTAATGGTGTAAAGATGAGGTTTTTTACCTTTATATAACTTTGACATAACAGAATACTCATATTCTAAATCAACGTCATAACTTGGGTTCCATATTGTGTAAATGGCGAGATAACAAATGTCCAAAGCAGAACTATTAATGTAATTCCAACAGGTGTAATTAAACCTAGCTTAAGAAACTGACTTATTTTGATATCCATATTCTAATAATTTAGTAATAGTCGAATGTCCGCTTTGGGTCGTTATCAGCCATTCATCATTTAATCCATTCCAGTTTTATTAATTTTTTCAGTAACTGGTATACCACCAGTAAAAACAGTAATGGAAATAATATTGTCTGGAAAATAAATACCACGATCAGGTTGATCGCGTGCCGGGTGGCATCTCCAGCAGCTTTTTTATATTGTTCAACGCGCGCATCGATATCCATCGCGGCAGCTGTAGAGCTGTAGAGTTCTTTTACTGAATCAAGTATGGATTGCTTTTTCTTCCCGGGCGCGTTTTTTTCTTCAACCTGGTTGATTTGCGTTATACGATCGGTGGTCTGTTCCAGCTGTTGACTTGATTCGATATATTGCTCTGACAGGAACTGGGAATAAACCAGTTCACTTCCAATCGCGATCAGCGGTACAGAAAAACGCAGGAAGACAAACACCAGCATAGTTTTGAATAGTAGAGGTCGCCATGATACCTGCTGCACCGGTTTATACCAGTAACTCATTACAACTATAACCAGTAATAACACGACGAAACCGGAAAACCACGGCCAGACACTGATGTTTAATAAAATACGTTGCACGCCCAGCGATGCGGTACTGGCTAACATGATCCAGGAAAACTGTTCGATCAGGTCATTGATAGGATCGAGGATTTCACCGGGGGTAAAGTTAACGCCCACACCGGCAGGCTGCAATGCTACTTCGGTTCCCTGTGCTACCGAGATCACACCATTTAAACCCTTGGCTATACCAAATGCAACCAGTGCCCGGTTAAAAGTCGCTTCGGTATAACTAGAACTTGTGTCGTCAAGCCAGCCTCCAATAGCGACAATAGCAATAGAAATAAACAGTATAGAAAGGACTAGTTGTTTCTTTTTTGTTTTTAGCATCTAAAAATAATAGGCTATCTCAAGCTGAATGACATCATCATTTTTATAAGAATAAAGTGGATCAGTGTCCGGTATGTTATCAAACCAGCGCCCCTCAAGACTCATTTTCCAGTGATTACCAAAGCGTCGACTTGCTTCAATACTATACATTCTTGCACGACTGTCACGATCATCAATAACTCCAACCAGGGCTTCGGTGGAGGATTCATCATTGAGGGTTAACCGTACGCCGAGCATCAGGTCATCCTGGAATGGTGTACTGGCCAGCTGACCTCGATCATCATACAGGTATTCCATTACCAGCCCGATATCTGCTGCTGACTCCATTACACCGTAAAAGGTATATTCAAATCCCCCGGTTGCCGCGCTATAGCTTTCTAAGTCACTGCTGCGTCGTATAACTTCCAGCTTCCATAGCCACGCGCCCAGTGTCGCCTGTACATCGAGTCCAGTCTGGTGAATCAGTTCGTAATACGGAACAAACACAGGCTCGGGGACAGGGTTTAGCACAAACCGGGGATCGCGACTGGTCCCATAAAAATGACTTAAACCAAAATCCCAGTCACCAATGTAATGCTTCCAGCGGAGAGCATAATCAACGTGCTGTTCCTTCTTGTCTGACTCGTATTGTGCATTGTCAGTATCGACATATGGAGTGGTTCTTAGCCTTCCCTCTACACCGGGAAAAGTACGTTCCCGAAAATAGGGCAGCACAAATAAATCCAGCGTACCCCAGTCATTGATTAGTGCCAGGTTAACCATCGGCTGGCCCAGTTTATCTTCTCCATCGATGTTTTCGACAAGGTCGGTCTGGTTTATGATATCAACCAGGTGCTGTGACTCGGTGACACCCCAGAACACTTTACGGATACCAATACGTAATTCCCAGTCTTCAGCGGCTTTCAGCCACGTGAGTTCCCTGATATCAACATGGGAACGCTCATCATCATACTGGTCCTCGCGGATAAACGGCACAAAGGCAAAACTCTGTTTACCGCGATCCCATTGGTGAAACCACTCTGGCTGCGCGGAAACAGAAACATAACTATCATGCTGATCGGCCGACAGTGATTCTTCCGAAAAATAGCGATACTCGGCGACGACATAGCCGGACCATTCGCTAGCCATAACTGATACCCAGTTACATAGCAATACTATTATAACAGTTAACCGCATATCTTACCGGGCACGTTTCAGGCTATTACGATCAAAGTCGCGCACACTGAAACCATTTTTATATTTGTAAGACAACCATAATAGCGTGGTGCTTTTACCAGTCTGATGGTTCACCATTTCCATACGTGATGGTCGCCAGTATTTATTCAGGTACTGCTTGTACTCATGCTGGGTTAATGTCTTTAACAGGCTACCTTTACGATCATAAAACTCGATCTTTAAAGGCTGGTACATTTCCTTATCCAGCCACACAATCTGCCTGGTATAGCCTGAATGTTTATACTGAGGATATTGTTCTGTAACAAACACCTTGCGGCCTTCATGCTTATCATCCTTGATAAACTTGTACTTGTACTTTTCCACTTCCTGGGAAGAAATATCTTCATAGGCAAACTCGCTACCCATAAAAGGACCTGACTTATTGGATGAAGAAATACGCTTAACCCGTTTCAGGGCAGGCAGGTATAACCATTGCTCATCTGGTTTTAATGCATGGGTATAACTAAGAAATGCGGTACCTTTTACATCGCGAGGGGTATCAAACACGATCAGTGACTTGTCACCATCACCCTGTACTTCCAGTGCCTTACCATGTATTTCGCGGGTGCTTTCATCGCCGTGACGATTACGCAGGATCATTTTCAGCGTGGTAGCCTGGTCCGTCCATCCCTGGTCACGCTTGTCTGCTTCTACTGCTATTGCCAGTCCTTTTTCTTCCGCGGTTTGTCCGTAGCTGTAACCTGCAATAAATAACAGGGCGCCGACTACAATAATCTGTTTCATGATTTCTTCTCCAGTTTCATCAGTAGCGGTGGTAAGAACAGTAAGTCAGCTGCCAGTGCCAGGGCAATTACCACGGCGGTTAACAAGCCCATGCCTGCATTCAGTTCAAAATGCGATTGTGCCAGTACCAGGAAACCAGCCACCAGGACAATTGATGTTGTAACCAGGGCACGTCCCACATGGTTAAACGCATAACGCACTGCCTGAGGGGCGCTATATTCATGTTCCCGCCTGGCTCGCAAATATTTACTTAAAAAATGTACGGTGTCATCAACCACGATACCCAGCGTCATGGTTGTTACTACTGACAGGGCAAGCCCGACCTCTCCTACGAACAATCCCCATAGTCCAAAGCCCATGGCAGCTGGCACCAGGTTGGGAATCATGCTGACCAGCCCGGTAGTCAATGATCGTAGTGCAAAGATCAGGATTCCTGATATCAGTATCAATGCGATTGTTGTGCCCAGTAACATGCTCCTGATATTTCGCTTGCCGATATTGGCAAACATAATGGTTGGGCCACTACCATCTGCATTCTTGATATGCGTTGTGTTCTTTCTTAACCACTCCTGCGCGCGACTTTCCAAAGCAATAATATCATTGCTCGAACTGGTGACGATGGATACCGTCATCCGTACTGCGGATTTATTAATGTTGATCTGATTATTCAAGTCCAGTCCATAAGGTAACGACATTTCGTACATCAATAAATACTGCGCGGCCAGGTCACGATTATCAGGTACTTTATACCAGTCAGGATTATCGCCATGCATATTCTTGTTCAAGCGTTTCATAATGTCTGTCATGATATTGACATGGCGTGTTTCTGGTTGCATTCTATACCAGTTGGCAAACGCTTCAGCTTCATGCATAAATTTTGGATTACTGATACCGCTCTCTTCACCGCTCTCTAAAGAATAATCAAGCACATAAAGTCCGGTCAGGTTTTCATTTACATAATCCGACTGTTGTCTGAATGATGTTGTCTCATCGAAATAGTTAACAAAAATATCGTTAAGTTCGTTACGTGGTAAAAATGAAATAAGTACAACAATTATTACACCCATACTAATCAGAAGTTTGTTCTGTTGTGTTACAACAAAGTTTCCCATCTTAACCATCAAGGTATCTTTACCATTTGGCTGTGGCTTAATTCGCACAGGTAACAGTGAAATCAGTGCAGGTAAAAATGTTACTGACAGAAGGAAAGATACACCTACCCCCATCGCTACGAAATTACCCAGATGACGAAACGGTGGCACTTCGGAAAAATTCATGCTCAAAAAACCAATTGCGGTTGTCAGGCTGGCGAGGAACACCGGTTGCAGGTTTACCCGTAAACTTTCCACTAATGCATCATGTTTTCCTGCTCCTTTACGCATTTCATAAATAAAGGTAATGAGTACATGCACCGAATTGGCAATGGCTACCGTTAATATAATGGTTGGTGCCGTGGCTGATGGTGGTGTTAATGGGAAACCTATGTACCCGCCCAACCCCATACCGCTGACTATCGACATCATGATAACTAGCATAATACCAAATGTTGTAGAAATGCCTTTTAACAATACACCCAGTACAATAAGCATGACCAGGAAACTCATTGGTACCAGGCTTGTTATGTCGTTCTTTGAAGCTTCTGAAAAAGCATTGTTCATTAACACCATGCCGGATAAACGTACTTCAACATTGGGAGCTTGCTGACGAATTTCATCAGCCATAGCACGTGCAAAGCTGACTACCTCGGGTACTTCCTTGGTTTCATCTTTACCTGGTAACTGGATAGTGACAGATACCGAGGTCACATGTCCGGATGGTGAAATCAGCCGCTGTGCCAGTAGCGGCTCATTATTAACGGTGTTACGGATCTGTTTTATTTCTTCGTCAGATAAATTTTTTGCATCTGAGACAAGATCCTGTACGACAAGATCATCCCCTTCCGCAAAGGTATGCTGAAAGTTGGTAATGGAGTCAACACGAATTGAATAAGGTATTTGCCAGGCTTTTTCGGTAACCGCTTCTACGACCGCCAGTGTCTCGCGCGTAAATACGTTACCGTCTTTTGGCGTTAACACGAACAGGACGTTATCGTTACGCGTATAGGTTTGTTCGAGTTTATCAAACGCCTTAAGTTGCGGGTTATCATCACTGAAAAACACCCGGTAATTGGTATCAAACTTGAGATTCTTGCCACCACTGGCCGCCAACATCACCAGTACAACCGATAGCAGGATAATGAACCAACGGTACTTCAGTACATAGCGCCCAAAATTTGCTTCAAACTGCTCCATGGCACTGTCTCCTATATCCATTCTTAACACTGGAAATTGCGTAACTTATCCAGTGTGCGAGAAACTTTTATTTGTGTTTTATAAGACCTTTCAGTAATAGCTGTACAACTTCATTTGCCATGCGTTCAAACTCTTCAAGTGGATACATATGCATAAACAATGGCATACAGAACTTCACCGTGGCGTTACGAACTGCCTCGGCAGTACTGACCAGATCATCAATATCAAACTCACCTGATGCTTGTCCCTGGCGCAGGATTTCTATTACCAGTTCCTGGTCTCTCTCGATT
>JARRJY010000102.1:0-5603 GCA_037388705.1 Gammaproteobacteria bacterium | reverse complement strand
CCAGGTAATTGGCGCTGAAGCGTTGTTACGCTGGGAGCATCCCAAGCA
The DNA here is from genome assembly GCA_037388705.1 of Gammaproteobacteria bacterium. Classification (GTDB taxonomy): domain Bacteria; phylum Pseudomonadota; class Gammaproteobacteria; order UBA6429; family Thiohalophilaceae; genus JARRJY01. Next base: position 5,555 of record JARRJY010000102.1, on the reverse strand, counting down.
TGGATACATATTACCTGAAAAATTTATCCGTATCGCAGAACAATCCGGACTGATTTCAGATTTGTCAAACTATGTACTTGAGTACGCTATATCGGATTGTGCTCAGTGGCAGAAACAGGGTATTGCCATTAGTGTCTCTGTCAATCTTTCGGCATGGGATTTACAAAACCCTGACCTGGTTAACACCGTCAAGTCTTACCTGGAAAAGTATCAGCTTAATGAAAGCAAGTTATGCCTGGAGATAACTGAAAGCGTGGTGATGGAAGACCCGGTACGGGCAAGAGAAGTTCTTTCACAACTCAATGAAATGGGTGTAATACTCTACATTGATGACTATGGAACTGGGTTTTCATCGCTGGCGTATCTGAAACTGTTGCCCGTCGATGGTCTGAAAATTGATAAGTCCTTTGTCATTGATATGCTTGAGGATGAAAACGATTTTATTATTGTTCGTTCAACGATAGACATGGCGCATAACCTGGGTCTCAAGGTCATTGCGGAAGGTGTTGAACAGCATGAAGCCTTACTTCAATTAAGACAGCAACGGTGTGACTTCGCACAGGGTTTCCATTTGGCCAGGCCCATGCAACAAGCTGACTTTAATCAATGGTATGAAAACTACCATCCGAAAATGGTGCAATAAGGATAACCATTAACGACTTGCCTAGTAGTTTCGGTTTACTGAAAACTCGGCGAGGAACTGTAACGCCTGTTTGTATTGAGAATCCGGAAGGATGGCCAGTGATTCGATAGCCCGTTGTGCTTCTTTCTGTGCCGCACTCGCGGTGTAGTCAATAGCGCCTGTCGAGGTGACCGCGGCCATTACCTGTTCAATATCGGCCAGCCCGCCATTTTCAATGGCGCTGCGGATCAGTTTGACCTGCTCAGGCGTGCCTTCACGCATGGCATGAATTAATGGCAGGGTAGGTTTGCCTTCGGCAAGATCATCACCGATGTTTTTGCCCATGTCTTCACTGGACGCCGTGTAATCCAGTACGTCATCTATGAGCTGGAATGCGCAGCCCAGGTGCATGCCATATTTCGCCAGTGACTCTTCAATTTCTATCGGTTGGTCGGTGAGTACTGCCCCCAGTTGAGCGGCCGATTCAAACAGCTTGGCCGTTTTATTATGGATGACTTCAAGGTATCGCGCTTCGGTGGTATCGGGGTCGTTACAGTTAAGTAGCTGAAGTACCTCACCTTCGGCAATGGTGTTGGTGGCATCAGCCAGGATTTCCATCACCCGCATGCTGCCGATTTCGACCATCATCTGGAATGCGCGGGAATAGAGAAAATCCCCCACCAGCACGCTTGCCTCGTTGCCAAACAGGGCATTGGCGGTTTCCTTGCCGCGGCGCAGTTCAGAGGCATCGACCACATCATCATGCAGCAAGGTGGCGGTATGGATAAATTCCACAATAGCGGCAAGGTTAATATGGCTGCCAGTCTGCTCCTGGGCCTGGTATCCGCAGGCTCGGGCACACAGCAGGTGAATAATGGGCCGTAGCCGTTTTCCGCCACTATTTATAATATAGGTACCAATCTGGTTGATAAGCACTACTTCAGAGTACAGGCGTGCATGGATACAGCGATTGAGCTGATCCATGTCCTCAGACACCAGGTTGTAAATATCTTCAATGGTCATAAGCACTTAGCGCGCATATATAATAGAATCGACAAAGGTTGAGCATGCTAGGGGGCGGGGGCCGGACTGTCAAGCGTGATAATGGTCATAACAGCCTGAAAAACACTGATTTTTCACCGAAAATCCTTTGACCGGCGGGCAGCAAAAGGCTAAAATTGCCGCCCTTTAGAGCAATGACTCTGTTCGCCGAATCTTATAGCTCTGGGGGTGAAATACTCTGGAGAAGGCAAAAAAGCTTGGAGAAACAAACATGTACGCGGTAATCGAAACCGGTGGCAAACAGTACCGGGTAACAGAAGGGCAAACTATCAAGGTTGAGTCTATCAAGGCCGACGATGGCGCTTCTGTAGATATTGAGAAGGTACTGATGATCGCAGATGGCGATAATATCAAAATTGGTGCCCCTTACGTAGAAGGTGGCAAAGTGACTGCGATGGTTAAAGGCCATGGTCGCGGTGACAAGGTGAAAATCGTTAAATTCCGTCGTCGTAAGCACTCTCGCAAACAGCAGGGTCATCGTCAAAATTACACGGAAATTGAAATTACCGGTATTGCCGGGTAAGAGGTTTTAGCAATGGCTCATAAAAAAGCTGGTGGTAGTACTCGTAACGGTCGCGATTCAGAATCCAAACGCCTTGGCGTTAAGCGTTACGGTGGCCAATCTGTATTAGCAGGCAACATCCTTGTTCGTCAGCGTGGTACCAAGTTTCACCCGGGAGTGAACGTAGGTATAGGTAAAGACGATACCTTGTTTGCCAAGGTTAGTGGTACTGTACAATTTGAGGTCAAGGGGCCTAAAAAGCGTAAATTCGTGAGCATTGTGCCTGCAGCATAATTTCAGCGAAAAACGTAAAAATCTAAAGACCCCGTCCAATGTGACGGGGTTTTTTGTAACTGGAACCAGTAAATGAAATTCGTAGACGAAGCCACAATTCAGGTCAGCGCCGGCAAAGGCGGAAACGGCTGTGTCAGTTTTCGCCGTGAAAAATATATTGAATTCGGTGGTCCGGACGGTGGTGATGGTGGTGATGGTGGCAGTGTTTACCTGGTGGGTGACACCAACCTGAATACCCTGGCAGATTTTCGCTATACGCGTAAATTTAGAGCCGAAAATGGTGAACCGGGTAAAGGTCGTAACATGACCGGCAAAGGCGGAGAGGATCTCTGTATAAAGGTACCCCTGGGCACTGTGGTGCATGATGAAGATACGGCAGAGCTAATTGGGGACGTGGTAAAGGAAGGCCAGAAGCTGTTAGTGGCACAGGGTGGTTTCCACGGTATCGGTAATACCCGTTTCAAAAGCAGTACCAATCGCGCGCCACGTCAAAGTACCCCGGGTACAGCCGGTGAATCTCGCCGTATTGTCCTGGAACTGAAAGTGCTGGCCGACGTCGGTTTGCTAGGCATGCCCAATGCTGGCAAGTCGACGTTGATTCGTTCTGTATCCGGTGCCAAACCAAAAGTTGCCAATTACCCATTTACTACCTTGCACCCAAATCTCGGTGTAGTGAGTGTGGAAGCACACCGTAGTTTTGTTATGGCTGACATTCCCGGCATCATCGAAGGAGCTGCAGAGGGTGCTGGCCTGGGTATCCAGTTTTTAAAACATATTTCGCGCACCCGGCTGTTGTTACACCTGGTGGATGTGGCGCCATTCGATGAATCAATTGATCCGGTCGAAGAAGTGAAAACCATTGAAAGGGAAATGATCAACTTCAGCCCGGAACTGGCTGATTATGAGCGCTGGCTGGTGTTAAACAAGATCGATTTAATCCCGGAAGAAGAACGTGAAAGTCGTTGTGATGAAATTATTTCAAAATTAAACTGGCAGGGTCCGGTATTTAAAATATCCGCAATAAACAAGCTGGGTACCAGGGAGCTGGTTGGGCGAATCATGGATTATATTGAAGAAAAGCGTGAAACACTCAATACTGAATCAACGGATAACGAATAACAAAAAATATTGGCAATGGAACAACGTACGTCATTAACTACATCGAAGCGCTGGGTGATTAAGATTGGTAGCGCCTTGTTAACCCGTGATGGTCAGGGTCTGAACCTTGACGGTATTGCCATGTGGGTTGAACAAATGGTGCAGTTAAAAAAAGATGGCGTCGAAATTGTCCTTGTTTCATCCGGTGCTGTTGCCGAAGGTATGTGTCGCTTAGGATTAGCAAAACGTCCTCACGCATTACATGAATTACAGGCAGCGGCCGCAGTAGGTCAGATGGGCCTGGTGCAGGCTTACGAGTCACGCTTTTCGGCACATGGCCTGCATACCGCGCAGGTTCTGTTAACGCATGATGATCTATCCAATCGTGAGCGCTATCTCAATGCACGCAGTACTATTCGCACCTTGCTGGATATGGGGGTAGTTCCAGTAATTAATGAAAACGATACCGTGGTGACCGATGAAATTCGTTTTGGTGATAATGATACGTTAGCCGCGTTGGCCGCCAACCTGGTGGAAGCAGAGCACCTGATTATTCTTACTGACCAAGCAGGTTTATTTAATAAAAACCCACGTGAACATGCTGATGCAGAACTGGTAACAGAAGCCAGGGCCAATGACAGTTCACTGGATGTCATGGCGGGTGACAGTGCAGGTTTATTAGGGCGTGGTGGCATGGCGACCAAGTTAAGAGCAGCACGCCTTGCCGCACGTTCCGGTACATCAACCATTATCGCCTCTGGTCGTGAAGAAAACATATTGCAGCGACTACGCAATGCTGAAAGTTTGGGCTCGCTGTTAATAGCAGAGCAGGCTACCTCGACTGCACGCAAGCAATGGCTGGCAGGACACTTGCAAATGCGAGGTAAAGTCATTCTCGATGAAGGCGCAATCAAGGTATTAAAAGAGTCCGGTAAAAGTTTGCTGGCAGTCGGGATAAAAAATATCGAAGGCCGGTTTAACCGCGGCGAAATGGTAGCCTGTGTTGATATACAGGGTAACGAAATTGCCCGTGGCCTGATAAATTATAATTCAGATGAAGTGGACAAAATCAAAGGCCAGCCAACCAGTAAAATCGAGGAATTACTGGGCTATATTGATGAAGACGAGATTATCCACAGGGATAACCTGGTTCTGATTTAGAAAGGGATTTTAATGAAATATCAAATGTCGCTAGAAGTTGAACGAGCAAAATATCTCAAGAGGGCAATGGTCTCACGTGGCATTGTGCCAGATGATTTCCTGGAAGAGGGTTATAGTGCTATAGGAATTCATTCCAACAGCACTATCATTGCATGCAACCAGGCGCTTGCCGATATGACTGGTTATTCAGTTGATGAACTTGAAGGCATGAATGCCTGGCGTTTATTTGCCCCTGAGTCTGCTAATCTCCTTATGCAAAACCTGAAGACCATGTCTGAAGCCCCTTACCAGGTAACGGCAATACGCAAGGATGGTGTTAAGTACGAGGTTGAGCTGAAAGGTATTAACTTCGAGTTATCGGGTGACATGGCCCGCGCAGTAATGATAAAAGCCCTCTAGACTTTTTATCATTGTGCCTTCTGGGGCTATGCTCTCCATCCCAGTTCATCAGCCCTGGTTTTTGCCTGTGCAGGAATATTATTTTCTACGAAGTGCTTGTGCAAAACCTGGATACCAATCATGTGGTTTATCACGGCATCAAGCTGTACCTGGGTAGAAACTGGTGTGTCATCAGATTCATGCAATTCAAACAGGGCCTTGACACCATCCTTGTCAAGCAGGCCTGCCTTCTCAATTGCCTCGTCAGACAGGTATTCATCAGCCAGTTTTTTCATTGCAGCCCATTTTTTAGGATCAGTGTGCGCAGGTGGTGCCATGAACGCAAATTTCTCACGTTCATAAAGCGTGCGTGGTAATACTCCCTTCATCGCTTCACGTAAAACATATTTTTCCGTTTTTCCTTTTATGCGCATTGAA
>JARRJY010000101.1:0-5659 GCA_037388705.1 Gammaproteobacteria bacterium | reverse complement strand
TTTTAATTTGCTTAGCCGGTAACAATCAACTATTCCGAACAACCAGCAAATCCCTATCGCATAACTTGCCATACTAACCATGGAGCCACCTGTTTGCTGCTCTATCAAAGCCGTTATAGTTCCAACATCAGGTGCAACATTTCCCAGTTGTATCTGTTCAACAACAGCAAAAGCTCTTTCTATTACATCAGAAATAATATAGCCAAACGCAATAAGAGAAATGCCGATTAAAGTCAAACCAGTTTTTATTTTCTTAATATAGACATGCCCGGCACCGGGAAAAACAAATGCTGAGAGAATGATCGCGGTGTTTGATTTCTTCATAGTTTAATTATTAGTTTAAAACAATTGGACTGACTTTGAAGTTTTTGATCTTCTTTGGCAAACCTGTTCGTTTTACCAGTTCCCTGGCATGCCAGGCATTGATATCCATCTTAATTTTGCCGCTGTCGCGATGAAATGCCACGGTCATGAAGTGTTCATGGGTGCGTTCCACCGGGTAGCGCAGGTCCCACCATTTACTTTCGGTTGTGACCCTGGCAAGGTATTTAATCCTGTTCTTGATCATCCCGTTGATGGAAACCAGCGGAAATGTTTTGGCAGACAGGTCCGGCGTGTTGGCGGCGATGCCGTTAATTTCCGACAGGTTGGACAGGGGCGAGGTAATCACCTCGGTCAACTTGTTTTTACTACTTCCCACTATAACCTGTGAGACACGGCCATAATGCACGTCACCGGCTAATACCACGATGTCATGGTTACCTGACTCGATAGCTTTAATGATGTCGTTATACTGATCCCAGTCAGGTAGGTTTTTATCCGTGTTGTTACCTTTGCCGGCAATCAGGGGTTGTGGGATGGCCAGTACACCGGGTGTGGACAGGTTAGTGATCCAGTCAACCAGTTGTTGATGAGATTGTGTTGAAAGAAAGCCCGACCTTGTTCTTTCCATTCGACAATCGGCAATACAGAAAGACAGTTCATCACCTATATTAAAAGTACGCACAGGTTGAGCCTGCTGGATCACCGAGACACCGGTATGGGCGGCTTTTTTCCATCGCCGGCGAAAAGCATCAAAGTGTTCCAGTGTAAAAAGATAGGGATTAAAGCCGGTGAAGAACGGGTAGTTATTCCAGAATTCATGGTCATCGGAAATCATCCAGCTACCACCACGCCTTAGTATGCTGCGCAGGTACTTCCAGCTATCGGCATAATGATCAGCAATACGATCCTGGCAGTCACTTTCATTTAACGGGTACCAGCCAAGACCAATATCAGTATATACCTGGTCGCCCACCAGGAATTTGATGTCGGGACGTAACTGCTCGTTGTTATAAAGCGCTTCATATGCCTGCCCGGCATCACCACCATCGTGCTCGGTATAAAAACACGAGCCAATGCCGATGGTGAAAGGTTTTTTGTTTTTACCTGGTAACTTGCTGGGCAAGGTGGTGAAGAAAACTTTTTCCGCGGTTCGCCAGATATATTCCGAGCGGATCTGAAATTCAACAATATAATGAGTGCCTGGTTTCAGGTTACTGATAGTTTTAATGGTATAAAAACGTTTGCTGAGTTTATCAAATGGTCGTTGCCATTCGTCCTTGCCATATTGTTTCGTGGTTATTTCGATGCCGCTTTCGTTGGCGCGTTGATTTGCCGTGTTAGCTCGTTTAACAACCAGTCGCCAGTTATGGGGTTTGCCAATAGAAGAGGACAGGGCACCAATCCAGAGTTTTGCCGAGGTAGAAGTAACTTCATGAACGACTATGGTATAGCCACTGGTTAAGCGTTTTCCCATCTTCCCTGCCTGTCCATCCTTTTATTATTATTGTGGTGTTTTACAGTATAAAACACCGTCCTGTTCGATCAGCTCGATAACTTTAATGGGATCACATTCTTCTCCCCAGTTGTCCCTGACCTGGCCATCGAACAGGTCAAAAGAAATACCATGTACGGCACAGTAGATCTTGTTGTCCTTCACTTTACCGTTAGCCAGTGGCATACCGAAGTGTCCACATTTATCCTCAACACAATACAGGTGGTTATTATGTTTTATTACCAGGAAGTCCTGACCATCAATCTTTACAGGATAAATACCTTCGTCGTTAAAGTTAGTAACAGGGCCGATGGTATGCATAGCAAAACCCTATATGAGGAACAGGGAGGCAAGACCAAGGAAAGAAAGAAAACCAACAACATCAGTAACAGTCGTTAATACTACTGAACCTGATAAAGCCGGGTCGGCACCCATGCGTCTAAGTATTAAGGGAATCACTGCACCACTAAAAGCGGCAACAATAAGGTTAATCAAGATAGCCGCCGCGATAACATAGGCAAGCTGGATGCTGTTAAACCATAACCCGGCGACACCGGCGATGACAATTGCCCAGATGACGCCATTCCATACCCCAACCAGGCCTTCTTTTATAATAAGTCGACGTGCGTTACTGGCACTAACCTGGCCCACGGCCATACCACGAATAACCAGGGTTAATGTCTGGCTGCCGGCAATACCACCCATGCTGGCGACTATCGGCATAAGAATCGCCAGCGCCACCAGTTTTTCGATGGTTTGATCAAAGTTTCCTATTACCCATGAGGCAAGAATCGCGGTTAACAGGTTAAGGCCTAACCATATGGAACGACGCCGGGTACTGGCAAGAACCGGGGCAAACATATCTTCTTCTTCATTCAGACCAGCCATACTCATTAACGAGTGATCAGCTTCATCACGAATAACGTCAACCACGTCATCAATGGTAATACGTCCCAGTAGCAGGCCTTCATCATTCACTACCGGAGCGGTTACCAGGTCTCGGCGTTCGAACAGGCTGGCAACATCGCGTGCCGGCGTATTGGCATTAATGCCTTCATCATCGTATTCCATGACTTCATGAACAAAGGAAGCCGGTTCATGAGTGAGCAAGGCTGTTATCCTCAACCTGCCCTGGTAAATACCATCTCGATCGACAACGAACAAGTTATCAGTGTGTTCAGGAATCTGTCCCAGTCGACGCAGGTAACGTAGCACGACATCCAGCGTGGTATCGGCGCGAACCATGATGGTATTGAGATCCATGAGTCCACCGGCCGAGTCCTCGGGATAGGATAAAACCGAACGTAGTTGATCACGTTCTCCCTGTTCCATGGATAACAACAGTTCATTACTGACATCACGGGGAATATCAGGAAGAATGTCAGCCAGGTCATCGGTATCCAGTGTTTCTGCTGCGGCAACCAGTTCCCCCGGTTCCATTTTGCTGATGAGGTTGGCACGGGCTTCATCATTTACATGCAGCAGGGTCTCGCCGGTGATCTCGGACGGGATATGTTGCCAGATAATTTCACGGTCAGCGGGAGGTAAGGATTCCAGGGTATGGGCAATATCAGCCGGATGCATTTCTTCCAGCAGCTCATCGAGATGCTCGAAGTCAGCTTCTTGCACTGTGCTGATAAAGTCCTTCAGGAGGTCTTTTGACTCTTCTTTTTCTACAGTTTCTGACATGCGCGTCCCCCCGTGTACGGCATTAAGAGTGTAACAGGGAAATTTAGGAAAGTGGAGGAAAGAGTTGTGTGAAGCTTATCAGATCAGAAAATCACTGAGCTTCACCAAAGCGATTATTAATCAACTCGATAAGAGCTTCAGAGGCTTGTTGTTCATCTTCACCTTCAACTGTCAGTTCCAGTTTGCTGCCCTTGGCAGCGGCCAACATCATGACACCCATAATACTTTTGCCATTAACCTGGTGACCTTTGTTGGATAAATGAATTTCTGATTTGAATTGTGATGCAGTAGTAACAAATTTTGCTGCGGCACGAGCGTGTAAACCGAGCCTGTTAACAATTTCTACTTCCTGTTTGATCAAAACCGGGCAACCTCTCAAGTTTGCATAATACCTTTCTGACCACCATTGATTGCTTTTTTGGCCATCGACGTCAGGTCGAGATCGGGATAGTTAAGAATGGTTACCAGCATAGCCAGGTTTATGCCGGATAATAAAACAGACTTTTCGTTACTGGCTGACCTGGCCTGGCAGATGGAACGACCGATATTGCTGGGTGTAGAGCCATACAGGTCAGTGAGAATCAATACGCCATCACCACTGTCGACTTCACTGGCCAGTTTTATCCCCTTGCTATTCTGACGTTCCGGACTGCAATTGAGTGGTACCGACATGTTTTCCACCTTGAGCGGGCAGTTGCCAATGATAGAAACAGCAGATTTGAGCAGACTGTTACCAATGCCGTTATGGGTAATGATTAACAGGCCGACGCTCATGAAAGTTCCCTGTGGCGGGTAATAATGCCGTTACGGTTTTTGCCAAATAACTTCGCCAATTTTTCTACCATATAAACAGATCGGTGTTGACCACCCGTGCAACCGATAGCAATAGTCATATAGTTGCGGTTGTCAGTCTCGAATTTGTCCAGCCAATTATTGAGAAAAATAACAATATCTGTTGATAGTTTATCGACTTCTTCAGATTTTTCCAGATATTCAATCACTTCGGGGTCAGTACCGGTTTTATTTCGCAAGGTTGGTTCCCAGTGGGGGTTGGGCAGGCAACGTACATCGAATACGAAATCAGCATTGGTTGGAATACCATGCTTGAAACCAAAAGATTCAAACAATAATGACATGGTCTGGTGGTTATTTGTACTGACGACACGCTGTTTAACCAGGTCACGTAACTGGTGAATCGTGGTTTGCGTGGTATCAACACATAAATCGGCAAAAGCCCGAATAGGATTGAGTAATTCCCTTTCCTGGCGAATCGCTTCCTTAAGGGAAATGTTGCTATTGGTTAACGGGTGCTTACGACGCGTTTCGCTAAAGCGCTTGATCAGCGTGTTCTCATCAGCCTCGAGGAAAAACGTTTCAATATCGAGTTCACGTTCCTTAAGGCTATTAACCGTGATAGGGAAGTTCTCCAGTTCACCAGCCAGGTTACGGGCATCAATACCCACAGCAAAGGTTTCGTAGGTATTGTCAGCACTGTTGAGAATTTCATCTGCTAGGGACGACAACATGCCAGTGGGAAGATTATCAATACAGTAGTAATTCAGATCTTCCAGGACATTAAGTGCAATACTTTTCCCTGAACCGGAAAGGCCGCTAATTATTATCAGCTTCATTCTTGTTTTTATTAATCAGTTGTTGTTGTCTGTTTATAAAATCTTCTGCTGCATTATAGCCATTAAGTGTGAGGATATGGTTACGCACAGCAGCTTCAACTATAACAGCAATATCTCTTCCTGGCGCCACCGGGACGACCACTTCAGGTATTTCAATGTTTAAAATACTGTTGAAACAGGTGGTGCTGCCGAGCCGTTCGTTTTTGTGAACATCCTCATCGGACATGGGTTGCAGGTCAACAATCAAACGCAGTCTTTTATAACGAATCAGGGCATTATCACCAAACATGGCACGGATGTTAAGTATGCCAAGCCCTCGCACCTCGAGAAAATCTTTGAGGATTTCGGGGCAGGTACCCCGCAGGTTTGTTGGTGAAATACGTTTAAACTCGGGAGCATCATCAGCAACCAGCCGGTGTCCACGGTTTATCAGCTCAAGTGCTAACTCGCTTTTACCTATACCACTGGGCCCTGTCAACAGTACGCCAATACCCATAACATCCATGAATACACCGTGCCGGGT
>JARRJY010000100.1:0-5742 GCA_037388705.1 Gammaproteobacteria bacterium | reverse complement strand
CAGGGTGAGGCCTCCCAGGCTGGGTGGCAATAAGACGATTGGCGTGTTCGCATCACGCTCACCTTACCGACCGAACCCGATTGGCCTTTCAGTAGTTCAGTTCTCAGGAATACGAAAACATAAAAACAGGTTATTCCTTGATATTAAAGGGGCAGACATCATTGATGGTACGCCGGTATTGGATATCAAACCTTATATTCCTTACAGCGACAGTATTCCACAGGCTGCAGCAGGTTATGCAGAACGTTCACCTGAAGCAAAACTACAGGTCATGTTCAGTGATCAGGCGCAAAAACAAATTCAACAATTCAGCAATAAATACCCGCAGCTGGAAACGTTTATCAGGCAAGTAATTGCACAGGACCCCCGTCCTGCCTATGCATGTGATGATGAGCCGGGCAAACAATATGGAGTGAAATTACTTGAGTTTGATGTGCAATGGCGGGTTGCAAAAGGCATTGCTGAAGTGATTTCGCTTGAACAATAATCGTAAACTTTATATTTATAGTTTATACGCAATGACTCCGGTATAGAATGATAAAAACGCCGGATAGAAATATTAAGCAGTAAGCATAAGGAGAGGGTAATGATTACAACCAACCTGGAAATGATTCCCGGTAAACGTATTAAAACGCACCTTGGTCTGGTACAGGGAAGCTCAGTACGTGCCAAGCATGTGGGACGTGATCTCATGGCAGGGCTTAAAAACATCTTTGGCGGTGAACTGAAAGGCTATACCGAACTGTTACAGGAGTCACGTGAAGAAGCCATAAGCCGGATGATTGAACAGGCGCAGTCGATTGGTGCCAATGCTGTTTTGAATGTTCGTTTTTCAACTTCGACCATTGCCCAGGGTGCCGCCGAACTGTTTGCCTATGGAACTGCTGTCATCATGGAAGAGTAAGTCATGGCTGATATTATTGTTCTGATCCTGTTACTTGCTACTGGCTACTTCTTTGGTCGTATGGCAGAGAAACGTCACTACAAATCAATATTGCAGCGTGAAAAGAAGTATCAAAAGCTCACGGTGGTTGCCAGCAAGTTCCCTCCTGCTTTCAAAAATACTCATGACACCGAACTGGTTATGGGGAGTGTGGTAGTTTCTGTCGATTACTTTAAACGTTTTGTTGCCAGTTTACGTAACCTGATCGGTGGCAGGGTTCGCACTTATGAAACCCTGGTGGATCGTGCTCGTCGTGAGGCAATCCTGCGCATGAAGGAAGAGGCTGCCCGTCTTGGTGCAAGAATGATTTTTAACATCAAGCTGGAAACAGCCAGTATTTCTAAGAACCAGCGCAACAATAATGTTGGTTCCGTGGAAGTGCTTGCCTACGGGACAGCGATCATTCCACCGCGGGCAGACTAAGGCAGCATGGAATACCACAACCCGATAATTCCTGAAGGTATTAATACCAGCAAGGAGCATCCACTTAAGGAATTTTTTATCCTGGTTGTTGGTGTAATCGGGTTACTGGCCACGGTTTTATTTGTCTTAAGTTTGGTAGCTGAGCACCTGGCGCAGTACATTCCTTTCTCCGCCGAGCAACAAATTGCCGGTATATATGAAAACACTATACCGGCTGACAGCAATGTTGATCCCTATGAAGAAAAAATTCAGTCCTATCTGCAGAAGCTGGCCGATCAGTTATCTGGTGCTGAAGATCTGGAAGAGGGTATGAGCGTCAAAGTGCATTATATAAACGATGACACGGTCAATGCGTTTGCAACCCTTGGTGGACATATCGTAATGTTTCGTGGCCTGCTGGAAAAAGTACCCGATGAAAACACGCTTTCCATGGTCATGGCCCATGAGATTGCACACGTTAAGCATCGTCATCCCATCAAGGCGCTGGGTCGAGCGGTAATCGTCGGGGTGGCTTTGAGCGTGCTAAGTACCAACCTGGGAGACAGCATGACCAGCCGCATACTGGGTGATGCCGGATTACTAACGACCCTCAAATTCAGCCGTGACCAGGAAACCCAGTCCGACAATACTGCCATGATGGCAATGGCCAGTCACTATGGTCATATCTCCGGTGCTGATACGCTTTTTGAAATCCTGCAGAAAGAGCAGGATGAAAACAATATTAAAACCCCTGAGTTTTTAAGTACTCACCCACTGAGTTCGCAGCGTATTCAGAACGTCAATAACAGGGCAACACAATCAGGCTGGTCATTGGACCAGGAAATTACCCCGTTACCTGAAGAGTTTAATGAATGGTTAGCAGGTTCCAGGCAGGCACAGAAGGTGAAATAGTAATAAAAGGTGTTTTTTCTGGAACTCTTGAGGATAATAGCGGGTCATAGGTATTGAATTATCGCAGATTGTGTTGAGGCAAAAATGAGAATTATCAAGCAGTTAGTAGTTTCACTTGGCGTGTTGGGCATGTTACTGGCTACAACACCAGCCTTTGCCAAGACTACCCTGTATGAACTAAATGGCAAACCCAGCAGCATTGAGAAATATACCGGTAATGGAAAATGGTTAATCGTTATGTTCTGGGCGTCGGATTGCCATGTATGCAATAAAGAGGCGCATCAGTACGTTGATTTTCATTTTGCCCATGCCGATGAAGATGCTAGTGTGCTTGGTGTTTCACTTGACGGTGTAAAAAACAAGATGCTGGCGGAAGGCTTTATCAAGAAACACAATATCAATTTCCCCAATCTGATCGGTGACCCCGAAGCGGTTGCTGATATGTTTACCAGGCTTACCGGCGTACTGTGGGCAGGGACACCAACATTCCTGATTTATTCACCCACTGGTGAACTGATGGTACAACAAATTGGCGCGATTCCTGTCGAGCTTATCGAAAATTATATTCAACAGCAGACGGCTGTATTAAAAGCAAAAACGGCCGCTCGTTAAAGGCTTAATTCCCTGTAAAATACCCGTTTTCCAAGGCGTATATTCCCTCATTTGGCGAATTTCACTGCACTACGCTGGCATTTTTTTGCCGCGGCTCTTAATATTGCTCGCCTGATATTGAAAAAATTTACGGGGTAGTTATGAGTAACAAGATGGCGGTTCTCATTAATGGTGAAGCTGTGCTGGAGTATGATCGTGATGTAAGTCTGACGGATACCCAACGCGAATCATTAGAAAGAATGAATAGTACATTGGATAAAGGCATTAATCTGGGTGGTGAGAAAATTTCCAATCCAGACAAGAACCAGCGACTACAATTTATTGCTCTGAATCTAATCCAGTCATTACTTAAAGATGAAAACGAGGCATTAATTGCGGCAAGTACTGCATACCTGGCAGAAAACCTGCCTGATCTTAAACAGGTAACAGCTGATACAAAAAATGGTCAGTTGCTGATTGACCTGGTATTTGACAAAGAGTATCAAAACCAGGTTAAGGTGAGTTTTTCCGGTTTGACAAACTAATCATTTCGTTAACAGGATAATGATAACTTTCCGATTTTAATTGTCCGGGCTGGTATATGGCATTTCTGAATTTTTTTGTGAATATAATGAAAACGCGCAGTATCAATTGTAAGATAATGTAATGTCATAAATAAGTAGCATAAAAATAATATTATAAGGTGACAAAATGAATTTCATAAGGCAGTTAAAACCGTTGCGTATTGTGTTAATTGTATGCGCATTGTTAACCATAGTACTGCGTCCGGAACCGGGTACTGAAGCAGTTTATGAAGGCACCCAGTTGATTACGACGTTACTAGTGCCGGTCCTCGCTCCAATTCTGTTTATGTTGTTATTACTTGATACCCTGATGTCATCTATATGGGTGACACAGACGCAAGGCGATGAGAAGAAGCGCTATCGTAACAATATAATTATTAATTTATGCGTAGCAATACTATTACTATATTTTTGGATACCATACATTTCAGCGTTAGGTAAATAAAAATGGCTTTACTGGTACAAATATCTGACAGCGGTACAGGTGTTCGTCTGCCTATTGAAAAGCAGCAAATTACCATAGGAAGAGATGCAGATTGTGACATTAGTCTTGAAGATGAACTGGTCAGTAAAAACCATGCGGTACTGGAAGTCGTGTTAACACCAGATGAGAACCGAATTGAATATATGTTGCAGGATATGGATAGCACCAACAATACTTATGTTAATGATGAGCGTATTGATCTGTGTCGCCTGAAAGACGGTGATGTTATCCGTATTGGTATGAACAATTTCCGTTTTGAAGATCAGGCAAAGGGTAATCTTGAAGAAACGGCAAAATTACACAAAACATGGATACCCGGTGTTTTTTATACCAAGGGCAAGAAAAAGAAATAATGCTCAATCGATATTGTTATCGATAAACTCACGAATATAACTGGCTGACTGGGCACTACTAAAACGTGCTTTTTCCTCACCATTTCTGAACAGGATAATCGTGGGAAAACCCCTGACCTGGTACTTCCCAGCCAGTTTCATGTTTTCACCCTCGTCTACCTCGAGTTTTGCCAGTTTGACCTGTCCTTCGTATTCCTCCACCACTGAGGTCAATATTGGGGCAATAACAATACAGGGAGAACACCAGTCAGCCCAGAAATCAACCAGTACAGGAGTCTGGTATGAAGCTTCAATAACTTGTGAGTCAAAGTCATCAAGGATAATGTCAAAAACAGGTTTAGCGTTCATAATTCATATCAAGACAGGATCATTATTAATTGAGGCGCGATTATAAAGAGCTGCTTACCGAGGTGCAAATTGAAACTGTCGGTTGCCCTGATAATATATCTGTCTAAAATAGCAATGAAATACTACTGTACCAGGAAGTTACAATGAAAAATAAACTAGTCATTCTGTTCGCATTATTAGTGCTGCTATCATCCAGGTTAGCTGCAGAACCACTGGAAGCCGGTCATGAAGTTGGGCAGCAGGCACCCGGGTTTTCTCTCAAGGCACTTGATGGTAATCAATACACGCTGGCTCAGTTAACAGACAAGGGTCATGTGTTACTGGTTTTCTGGGCAACAGAATGTGTTTATTGTTATGCACATGTTTCTGATTTTAAAAAAATACATCAGCAATATAATAATAAAGGACTGACGCTCGCGGCCATCAATATTGGTGGTGAATATGATCCGGAAGTAAAAGAATATGTAAATGATAACGAGCTGAATTACCTGGTGTTAAGTAATCGGCTGGAAAATCTTGATGTAGCTGAAGCCTACAAAGTATTTGGGACCCCCACCATGGTGTTGGTTTCTCCTGGCGGCAAAATACTCTATTACGGCCATCAAATTCCTGAACTTGATAAATGGATCAAACTGGTAAAAAATAATTGATCAGCACTGAAGTTTTATCAGTTTATTCTATACTTACTGTTCTCAAAAAATGAATCGAGGTTAACAATGTCATCAGTTTCTGAATTACAAATTATTGATCATTCCCAGGGAGATGGTGATGAAGCAGTAGCAGGTAAATCAATTGTCGTTCATTACTCAGGCTGGCTATATGATGATGCCGCAGAAGATAACAAGGGAAGCAAGTTTGATAGCTCCCTGGATCGCAATGATCCATTTTCATTTATCCTGGGAGCGGGCCAGGTAATTCGTGGCTGGGACCAGGGCTTTGCAGGAATGAAAGTGGGAGGTAAACGGACTCTGATTATTCCTCCTGATATGGGATATGGTGCTTCAGGTGCTGGTAATGTCATCCCACCTAATGCAATATTAGTATTTGATGTGGAATTGCTGGAAGTTCGCTAGCTATATATGTTGATAAAAAAGGGGCTTGCGCCCCTTTTTTTACGCCTGTCTC
>JARRJY010000099.1:0-12138 GCA_037388705.1 Gammaproteobacteria bacterium | reverse complement strand
AAGGTTACAATCCTGGGTAGTGCAGCTACACCACTAACAAAGTCACCGAATTCATGGTAAGTACCTCTCATTTTTATACTGATCGGTAATTCCGCGTAGAATTCAATAAACTTTTCACTACCAGGCTTGAACAAATCAAACTCAATACCGCTGGCCAGCCCTGTTTGTGAGATATCAACCAATAAGTCTTCAACTTCTGTTTTACTGGGTAATTGCCGAAGCATGGTACCAAATGAGGCTTCCATTTCTTTCATTTGCTTTTTATAAGCATCAAGATTGGCAGCCTTTGCCTGTTTTTTCTCAAAATCTTTTTTAAGACGTATTTCTTGTCTTTGCGTACCTTCGAGCTTTACTTGCATGTCCTTAATATCAAGAAAATAACCAAGTGCAAGCACCGCAATACATACCGCCAGCTACCTATATTGCTGAGATCGAGATTGTTAAGATCGATATCTTTCATTTCTTGTCCGCATTTGCTTTTTTACTGGTCTGTGTAACTTTCAATGAAAATTTCCGTGATGCTTCTACGTCAGCTTTATCTGACTGAATGATTTTAAGCACCGGATTAGCAAACCAGTCTGAATTCTCCAGGTTTCTCATAAGTGCCGATACACGTGCATTGGATTGAGCAAGACCCTCAATGCTTAAAGCTCTATTATTTTGTTTAAAACTGTTAAAATACGTCCCGTCAGGCATGATGCGTACCAGCTCATCGAACAGATGGACTATTTCAGGACGGTTATGCTGTAATTCCTGAATAACTTCCATGCGTGCCAGTAGTCGTTGTTTTTCTTTATTAAGATCTTCTATTTCTTTTATTTGTTTCTCAACCTTGGAAATTTCACGTTTAAGAAAGGCATTTCGTGAATTTTGATAGTCGATCATACGAGAATATTGGAAGTGAACTGCCAGTATTATCAGGGCAATTAATACAACTGATAATCCAGTTATTGAAGCAAACTGTTTCTGCTGCTCTTTTCGTTTTTCTTCACGCCATGGTAGTAAGTTAATGTGTGCCATCAGTCAAAACTCCTCATGGCAAGGCCGCAGGCAATGATCAGTGCCGGGGCATCATTACTCAGACTCTGGGCTTTCACGCGTGATGCCAAAGTCATGTTACTGAAGGGGTTTGCAATCGTAGTATGTACACCAAGTTTATTGGCAATCATTTCATCTATGCCAGGAATCATGGCGCTACCACCAGCCAGTACCAGGTGATCAACATGATTGTACTGGGTAGAACCGTAGAAGAACTGTAAAGAACGACTAACCTGTTGAGCCATGGCTTCTTTAAACGGTTCCAGAACTTCTGGAACATAGTTATCAGGCAGGCCGCCCTGACGTTTTGCCATACCAGCCTCTTCATAGGACAGGCCGTAGCGACGCTGGATTTCTTCAGTCAGCTGCTTACCGCCAAATACCTGTTCATGTGTATAAATAGATTTCAGATCATGCATGACATTAAGTGTTGTCATGGTGGCACCAACATCAACAACGGCGATGGTTTGATCAATACCTTGTTCAGGTAATTGTGGCGCCATGATGGAGAAGGCATTTTCAATCGCGTATGCTTCAACATCGATAATCCTGGCTTTAAGGCCGGCCAGCTCAATAGCGGCGACACGAACATCAACATTTTCACTGCGTGAGGCAGCCAGTAGTACATCAACGCGTTCCGGGTCATTTTCTGCAGGGCCCAGAACTTCAAAATCGAGGTTTACTTCTTCCAGTGGGTAAGGAATATATTGGTCCGCTTCCAGCTGGATTTGTTGTTCCATGTCATCTTCACTGAGTGAAGCAGGCATGGCGATAACCTTGGTAATAACCGCGGAACCCGCAACGGCAGCTGCAGCGTTCTTGGTACGTGTACCAGAGCGTTTCACCGCTCGCTTAATAGCCTCGCCGACGGCCTCCACATCCGAGATGTTTTTCTCGATCACAGAATTGGGTGGCAAGGGCTCTACTGCATAGCTTTCCACGCGATAACGATCCCCACTTTTGCCGAGCTCGAGGAGCTTGACAGCGGTAGAGCTGATATCCAGCCCGATTACTGCGGGCGTTTTAGATTTAAAAATATCACCGAGACCCATAATTTTTCTTTTATTACCTTGGGGTTACATGAGTTATATGTATAACTACTTTAGGTTTCAGAGTCAACTATAGGTCAAATAATGGATAAATACAAATAATCCATAGTTTTAATCCTTGATTCCTTATATACTCACCAAGCTTTTTATCGGTCCATGTTGATATCAGCTTTACAAAATATTTATATGAAACCTGGTTATAAGAAATTCATCACATTCATGGTGGCGTCCATGATGAGTCTGGCGCTACTTGGCGCAATAAGTCTTCTGGTTGCCTACATATATCTCACCCCGGATCTGCCGGATATCGAAACACTCAAAGACGTAAAACTACAGGTCCCCCTGCGTGTGTATACCCGTGACGGGGATTTGATGGCCGAGTTTGGTGAAATGAAGCGCTCCCCACTCAAATATGAGGAGTTTCCAGATCTTTTAATTAAGGCGGTGCTCGCAGCAGAAGATGATCGCTTTTTTATACATCCCGGCGTTGATTACCAGGGGATCTTAAGGGCTGCTTTCCATTTAATACGTACCGGTGAAAAAGGTCAGGGCGGTAGTACCATTACCATGCAAGTGGCGCGCAACTTTTTCCTGAGCCGAGAAAAGACTTTTTTACGAAAATTTACCGAAATTTTCCTTGCCCTGAAAATCGAGGATGAATTGAGCAAGGAAGACATCCTGGCCCTGTATCTTAACAAGATATACCTTGGCAAACGTGCCTATGGTTTTGCGGCAGCTGCCCAAGTTTATTATGGCAAAAAGCTGGACGAGCTAACGATTGCAGAATTCGCCATGATCGCGGGGCTACCCAAGGCACCTTCCCGGTATAACCCGGTCGTCAATCCCGAGCGGGCAATTATTCGCCGTGATTATGTACTGGGAAGAATGCATGAGCTGGAATTTATCGACGATGAGGCATACCAGCTTGCAATGGAATCTGAAGACGAGGCCAGTGTACATGGACAGGATATTGACATTGAAGCACCTTACGTAGCGGAAATGGTTCGCTCGGTCATGCTGGAGAAATATGGTCACAAGGCTTATACCGAAGGCCTGAAGGTCTACACAACTGTAGAGTCACGCCACCAGAAAGTAGCCAATGATGCATTGCGCCAGGCATTGCTGGAATATGACCGTCGACATGGTTATCGGGGGACGCTGGGTCATGTGGAACTGCTTGAAGATGTTTTGCCGGTGGAACGTGGGCAGACAGAAGAAGCACAGGATATTGACCCTGAAGAACAACCTCAAAGTGAAGACAACGTATCATTCAAAGATGAATTTGATGTCTGGCGAGAAGTACTGCGCAAGCACAACTCGGCTGGCAATCTGACTCCTGCTATCGTGTTCCAGGTAGATGGGCAATCAGTTTATGCCTACACAGAAGATGAAAAAGTCGTTTATATCCCCTGGGAAAAACTTAACTGGGCCAGACGTTATGTGGATGATACTCACATGGGGCCTGTGCTGGAAAATGCCGGGGATGTTCTGGCTGAAGGGGATATCATTTATATCACACCTGACTCGAAGCCGGGTTGTTCCTGGTTAGCTCAGTTGCCAACAGTAGGCGGGTCACTGGTCGCCCTGAGACCAGAAGATGGTTCACTGCAAGCAGCTGTTGGTGGGTTTGACTTTTATGAGAGTAAATTTAATCGTGTGGTACAGGCTAAGCGTCAGCCGGGTTCCAGCTTTAAGCCATTTATTTATACCGCGGCACTGGATAAAGGTTACACGGCTGCCAGCGTGATAAATGATGCCCCGGTTGTGTTTGAAGCACCGGGGCTGGAAGATACCTGGCGCCCGGAAAATTATAGTGGAAAGTTCTATGGACCAACTCGCTTGCGCCAGGCACTGATAAAGTCACGTAACCTGGTTTCAATCCGCCTGATGAGGGATATCGGCATAGGGTATTCATTGCGATATGTGGAACGCTTTGGCTTTGATCGTAAAAGTTTACCCCGTGATTTATCGCTGGCCCTGGGCAGTGGTGCGGTGACACCACTTGAACTGGCGCAAGGCTATGCAGTATTTGCAAATGGCGGGTACAGGTAAAAGCCAACTTCATTGATTACGTGTCAGATAGTAATGACAAGGTCATCTGGATGCCTGAAAAAAGCACTGTTTGTACTGAATGTTTTGCAGAAGAGCAGGAGCAGGAAGAGCAGAATACAGATCAGCAGGCACAAGAAACAGGGAGCCAGACAGACAGCCAACAATCCGCCCAGCCTGTTTATGAGCTGGACGACACAGTGACTGACGAGGAGCGCAGACAAATTTTCCAGGGGCCGCCAGATCACAGGATTGCCCCCCAGGTACTGAAGCCGCAAACAGCGTTTTTGATTAATACCATGATGCGCGACGTGATCAGCTATGGCACCGGGCGGCGTGCTTTAAGCCTTGGACGAAAAGACCTGGCAGGTAAAACCGGCACCACTAATGATCAGCGCGATGCCTGGTTCGCAGGATTTAATAAAGATGTCGTGTCCATTGCCTGGGTGGGCTTTGATAATCCCCGTCCACTGGGACACAGGGAAACCGGTTCTCGAGCGGCTTTGCCCATGTGGATAAGCTACATGAAATCTGCCCTGAAAGGGGTTGGCGAAAAACCACTTGAACAGCCTAAGGGAATCGTTTCAGTGCGAATTGATCCCAAGACTGGCAAGCTGGCAAATGCCAGAACCACCGATGGTATTTTTGAATATTTCCTGGAAGACCAGGTACCAACTGAAACCCAGCCAGCGATGATTCCTGGTCAGGATGGCGAAACTCCTGTCGGGGGCAGTGGGGCCGGAGATATTACCGAACAATTGTTCTAGGTGTTACAACTTAAGCCATGTCAAAGCACCAACATAAGTCAGCCAGGGGTAATCATGACTGGCAAATGCGTCAGCGACTGGCCCAAGAAGCTGCACAAATCCTTTTGCAAAGAGGTAACAGGGATTTTCATGCCGCCAAGCAAAAGGCTGCTGAACATCTGGGCGTGCCGGACACCCGTAATCTACCCAATAATTCTGAAATAGAACAGGCATTGATGGAGTATCAGCGTATTTTTCATGCTGACAGCCAGCCTCAATATCTTACGCAGTTGAGAGAAGTTGCTGTTGAGGCCATGCAATTTTTACAGGAGTTCAAACCGCGCCTGGTTGGCGCAGTATTAAATGGCAGCGCTGATCAAAACACACCGGTGATGTTGCATGTATTTGCCAGCTCTCCTGAAGAGGTAAAGCTGTTTTTAATGCACCACCAGATCCCGCATGAGGAATCGCACAAGGCGGTACGTTTTTCACCTTCCAGAAGTGAAGATATTCCCCTGTATAGGTTTGTGGCAGATGAGGTTCGGGTTGAGTTAATGGTGTTTAACGAAAGACAAAAGCATCCCCCATTAAGCCCGGTAGATGGCAGGCCCATGAAACGAGCAGACGTGATGGACGTGGAGGATCTTCTGTCACAAGCCTGATTAATTTTGATAACCAGTTTTAACTTTATGCTCCCTTATCGGTATATTTCCCTATTTGAAATTCGCATCCAAAGTTGTAATATTTGTAAACTGTCAGTTATGTCCGGCCTGTCATATGGGGGGAAGTTTGGTATAGCCGATCAGGATTACTTGTTTTTTGCTACACCTGTTTTTATAGCCGCATTTGCCACAGCTGTTGGAACAAAATCCTTTAGTCTTTTATCAAATGGTGTCGGGATGATGTACTCGGGACCAAATTCCAGTTTATCTTTGCCATAGGCTTTTAATACTTCAGCGGGTACAGGCTGTTTTGCCAGCATTGCTAATGCCTCGACGGCTGCAATTTGCATTTCAGTGTTAATTACCGTTGCTTTAACATCAAGTGCACCCCGAAAGATAAATGGGAAACCTAAAACATTATTGACCTGGTTTGGATAGTCACTGCGACCGGTTGCCATGATCAAATCATCACGTGTCGCATGAGCAATAGCAGGATTAATTTCAGGATCGGGATTTGATAATGCAAATACGACAGGTTTATCAGCCATAGATTTGATCATCTCTTCATCCACGAGGTTAGGGCCAGACACACCTATCAACACGTCGGCCTTATTCATAGCATCTGAAAGATCATACGAATATTTTTTTGTTCAAACCCATGGAAACCAGCAGGTCCATGGAGGCAATAGCTGCTGCACCTGCCCCAAGGCAGACGATTTTCACGTTCTCTAAAGATTTGTGCTGTATTTCCAGGGCATTGACCAGACCTGCGGCGATTATGATGGCCGTACCATGCTGGTCATCGTGAAATACCGGAATATCCAGTTTCTCTATCAGCTGTTTTTCAATTTCAAAACATCGTGGTGCCGATATATCTTCCAGGTTGATGCCGCCAAAAGTCGGGGCAATGTTAGCCACGGTATTAACAAACTCATCTACGTCCTGGGTGGCCACTTCGATATCGAACACGTCAATATTGGCAAAGCGTTTAAATAACACGGCTTTACCTTCCATAACCGGTTTGCCTGCCAGCGCGCCGACGTTTCCCAGGCCAAGCACCGCTGAACCATCAGTAATTACAGCCACCAGGTTCCCTTTTCCCGTGTATTGATAAGCGGTTTCCTTGTTATCTGCGATGGCACGTACCGGTTCAGCTACACCAGGCGAATAGGCAAGGCTTAGCTCCTGCTGGGTTTCACAGGCCTTGGTAATCTGGGTGGCAATTTTGCCTGGTTGTGGTTCAGCATGGTATTTAAGTGCAGCTTGTTTTAAATCATCATTACTCATGTTACGGGTGTTCCTGGTAAAATTTCTGTGTGCCTAGTTTACTACTTCCAGTGCGGCGGGGTGATGGACATTCATGCGCATTTCGTTGTTTCTTTCATACACCCAGCCACGGGCTGTGATTGTTTTATCTTTTAAACTTTCAACTGGCAACGCATGAAAGTAACGGGCATCCTTTTTACTGATACGCAGGGCAAAGCCGCTGGAGAGATTTAGCCAGTACGCGTTGCGACTTTCGCCGATCCGGCCAACTTTACCTTTAACACGGTAATAGCCACGAAAGTTTTTCGTTATACGCTCTGCAGCAACAGGCTGGTAGTAAGGGTGTTTCCATAATCCAAGTTTTTGTTCGCGGGCATGGTTTTCGGCCTGCCGATAACATTCGCTTTGCCAGTTATTGGGTGGTATTAGCAGAGCAAAACCAAGTCCCTTTTTCAGTAATTGCTCGGTAATGTTCGTACCGTCAGCCAGAAAAGGGTGGGCTAAAAGGCGGTGATAGCGGTCATACTTTTCTTTACCAAGACGAAGTTGAATATGGCGGTTTTCTTTAAGCAGATTCTTGAGAGCATCGCGAGCCTCGTAGGCCAGGGGATCAGCTGGTTTATTATCACGCTCCAGCTCAGGGGTGTTGATACCAATAATTCTTACTTTCCGACCATCGGTGAGTTGGAAAGTGTCGCCGTCAAAAACACGTTTTACCTCAACCTTACTATCATAAAAGCGGCTTAAGCAGTCGGCAGCAAGTATTTGAGCTGGGGCTATCCAACAAAAAAAGGGTACTACCAAGAGTACCCTTTTATTTTTTCCTAGTATCTGCCGAATCTGGCCGAGCAGCATACCCGTATTTACTTCATACCGTACTTCTGACGGAACTTGTCAACACGGCCTTCAGTATCGATTAGCTTCTGCTTACCAGTGAAGAACGGGTGACATTGAGAACATACTTCAATAGTCAGGTCTTTACCTGAAGTAGAGCGAGTCTGGAAACTGTTGCCACAGCTGCAGGATACTGTGATGTCATCGTAAGATGGATGAATATCTGCTTTCATGATCTTGACCTCAAAATTAATGTGTACCGCCACCCAGGGCCCAAATGCCGGGTACCATACACTGCAAGGGCGGCAATGATACAGAAGATCAGGGTCTTGCATCAAGCTAAAACGTTCAATTTTATGGGTTTTCAGGGCTGTCGGGGTTCGAAGTCGATGACGGTTGCACTGGCTAACTGGTCATTTTCCTCGTTACGCAGATGATCAATGTGGTTATAGCCTGAAGCCAGGTGGTTAAATGTATCCCACATCATGTCTGAGATGCTAATACAGGCAGCCATCGGTGTTTTCGCCCTGTCACGGATCCGGTCAATTCGCCATTGCAGGCAACGAAGGCGGTTTTGCTGGTTATCAGCGGCACGTTGAATATGTTTCTCGAGGGTTTCTGTACGCAGGCTTTCAAAGCGCTCAGGGTCGCTCTGTGCCAGGTGCAACCAGAAGTCAAAATCAATGTGATTTTGTGTTTTTGCCATGATCCCTACCCTTTTCAGTTAACGGGAGCAGGCCCTCTTAAGTTCGTACCCTGACAGCAAGACCGGGGGAAGTTTTACTTATGTCACGTGTACGGGGAAAGAGGATGCCCGTAACGTCTATTGGCAAATATCGTTCTTTTTCAAGGACATGTCAAAAGCAAATAGCCACATTAGTTACAGCAAAGCATTGAAAAACAAAGCTATGTGGCTGTTTATGCTTGAAAATTGGCAAGAAAAAAAGGTGAAAAAATATGCATTTTTTCACCTTCCGGTATTACTGGTTGCCTTTCCGCTTCATGGAATCAAAGAACTCCGCGTTGGTTTTTGAGCCTTTGAGCTTGTCATTTAAAAACTCCATGGCAGCAATTTCATCCATGTCATGGACGACCTTGCGAATAATCCACATCATTTGCAGCTCATCCGGTTTAGTGAGTAATTCTTCACGGCGAGTACCTGAGCGGCTGATATTGATGGCAGGGTACAGCCGTTTTTCAGCAATTTTACGATCCAGGTGTACTTCCATATTGCCTGTACCTTTGAATTCTTCGTAAATAACGTCATCCATACGTGAGCCTGTTTCCACCAGGGCCGTGGCAAGGATGGTGAGGCTGCCACCTTCTTCGATATTACGCGCGGCACCAAAGAAGCGCTTGGGACGGTGCAGGGCATTAGCGTCCACGCCACCAGTCAGCACCTTACCGGATGATGGAATGACGGTGTTATAGGCACGGGCCAGGCGAGTAATAGAGTCCAGCAGGATGACCACATCTTTCTTGTGTTCGACCAGGCGCTTGGCTTTCTCGATCACCATTTCAGCTACCTGCACATGACGGCTGGCAGGCTCATCAAAGGTACTGGAAACCACTTCACCACGTACCGAGCGGGCCATCTCGGTAACTTCTTCCGGGCGCTCATCTATGAGCAATACCATGAGATGGCATTCAGGGTGGTTATGGGTAATCGAGTGAGCAATGTCATGCAGCATCATGGTTTTACCCGCTTTGGGTGGTGACACAATCAAGCCACGTTCCAGCATCAGGCGTTCTGTTGGGTGGAGAGGGGTCAGGTTCTCAAACAGGACCTTGTTCTTGGCATTTTCAGGTGGCTCAAAGTTAATTTCGGCCACCTTAAGCATGGCAAAATAGCGTTCATTATCTTTGGGAGGGCGGATTTTGCCGGAAACCGTATCACCTGTTCTGAGACTAAAACGGCGTATCTGGCTAGGAGAGACATATATATCATCCGGGCCAGCCAGGTAAGAACTCTCCGCTGAACGTAAGAAACCAAAACCATCCTGTAAAATTTCCAGGACACCATCGCCATAGATGTCTTCTCCACTTTTTGCATGCGCCTTGAGGATGGCGAAGATAACGTCTTGTTTACGAGAGCGGGACATGCCCTCGATGCCCATTTTAGAGGCGATTTCGATTAGTTCTGGAACAGGGGTTTTTTTGAGTTCTGTAAGGTTCATAGTCGGTTTTCTTTTGTTGATTTTGTTAAAGATTGAATGAAGGTATTAGAAACGCTGTGTAAACCACAGACGCAGGAGTTAAAATTCGTTTCAGGTTATTTATTCTTGGGTTTAGTTAGCGGAATTGCCGGTAAGGCAGGCGCTGTTAAATATTGATTTTTGTAAGGTACCACTAAAATATAAGCTCGTCCAGCCCCTTACGTACACGGGGGCTGGAAAAGCTCTAATTACATATTGCTATCGATAAAGGCAGTTAGTTGAGACTTGGAGACAGCGCCAACCTTGGTTGCTTCGACATTACCACTTTTAAACAGCATTAATGTTGGAATACCACGGATACCAAATTTCGGTGGTGTGGCAGGGTTTTCGTCAATATTCAGTTTGGCGACTTTTAGTTTACCTTCGTATTCATCAGCAATTTCATCAAGAATCGGTGCAATCATTTTGCATGGGCCACACCAGTCCGCCCAATAGTCCACCAGTACCGGACCTTCTGCATTCACAACTTCTGCTTCGAAGGTATCGTCAGTGACATAGACAATCTTATCGCTCAAGGTCGTCTCCCCTTGTTTGTTATATAAGTGATTTCTGAATCCGTTATCAGCTAGGTACATTTCAGCCTAAGTAGCTCTGCATTTCAAGTCCAAAGCATACTGTAATCTGTTATCCTTAGCGGTTATGAGTGAACAACATTTATCCAATATACGTTTCGACAGTCTCGATATTCCTCAGGAAGTCCAGCAAGGCATTGAAGAATCAGGCTTTTCATTGTGTACCCCCATCCAAGCAGAAACCTTGCCAATTGCTTTACAGGGAAAAGATGTTGCCGGGCAGGCGCAGACGGGAACAGGTAAAACGGCTGCATTTTTAATCGCAGTTTATAGTTACCTGTTACGGAACCCGGCATCCGAGCAGCGAAAGGTTAATCAACCGCGCGCAATTATCCTGGCACCGACTCGCGAACTGGCGGTGCAAATCCATAAAGATGCTGAATTACTGGGTAAGCACACTGGTTTTAAACTGGGGCTTATTTTTGGCGGAACCGGTTATGAATCACAACGTCGTCAACTGGAAGAAGGTGTCGATATATTAATTGGTACCCCGGGACGGATTATCGATTACTTCAAGCAACATGTTTTCGATCTACGTGCCTGCCAATGTATGGTACTGGATGAAGCTGATCGCATGTTCGACCTGGGCTTTATAAAAGACATACGTTTCCTGTTACGCCGTATGCCAGAGCCGAAAAAACGACTTAGTTTGTTATTCTCTGCGACTTTATCATTCCGTGTATCTGAACTGGCCTACGAGCACATGAATAACCCGGAGCGCGTGGAAATTGAACCCGAACAGGTTACTTCAGGCCAGATCGAAGAAAGTGTCTATTACCCTGCAAAAGAAGAGAAAATCCCGCTGTTGCTTGGCCTGTTAAAAGCCAAGGAAATGGATAGGACAGTCATTTTTATTAATACCAAGCGCATGGCTGAAAAAATTGGTGCCTATTTGAAAGGCAATGGCTACGAGGCAGCTTTATTAAGCGGTGATGTACCCCAGCAGAAACGCCTGCGCTTATTAAACGAATTTACCGAAGGTAAGCTGAGCATCCTGGTGGCAACGGATGTGGCTGCACGCGGTTTGCATATTCCGGCCGTGAGTCATGTTATTAATTTTGATCTGCCACAAGATGCCGAGGATTATGTACACCGTATAGGTCGTACTGGTCGAGCAGGTGCCAAGGGTGATGCCATTAGTTTTGCCTGTGATGAATACGTTTTTTCCATGCCAGATATCGAGGAATATATCGGGCATAAAATTCCCATGGCCTCTGTTACTCCGGAACTATTAATTAAACCGAAGCCACCAATTTTTGAAGAACGTAAAAAACGCCCTCAGCATGGCAAGAAAAAATCCCGCAAATCTGGTGATGGAGGCAGAGGCAGAGGCAGGGGCAATCAAAAACATGCTGCAGCTGATGGCGATAAGCCACGCAAACATCATACGCGTAAAAAATCGGCTACTAAAAAGAAAAGACCGCAACACAATAAGCCACGCCAACAAAAAGACAAGCAGGAAAACAAGCAGCCAGAAGGGTTGCTAAAAAAAGTGGTGAGTTTTTTCCGTTAAATTGTTTAGCGTGGATAGTAAAAATAAACTTTGAAAGAAAAGTCTGGCTAACGCTGTTTTTGTTGTCGCCATAACTGGAAGTTCGGTTGTTCAATATAATCTTTACTGGAAACGTAGTCTAAAACATTACGTAGACGATAAAACCATACCACTGAACCAATACGGATGATTTCTTTTCCATTCTGATCAAAAA
>JARRJY010000098.1:8753-11939 GCA_037388705.1 Gammaproteobacteria bacterium | reverse complement strand
CCAATAGCTGGTGCACCTCTGACCATCATGTCTCTAATTGCGTCGGCTACGGCTTGTACAGTATCAAGCTTGAGATGGGATAGTTCATGTGGAAGTTTTCTCTGGTCAATCAGGACGAGCTGGTTGTCCTGCCACTGGATGGGACGAATTGTGTCGTACTTTTCAATCATTGCTGACATGCTGGAACCATACCGGTGAAGCAGAAACGAGTCAAAATTATTTTAGTGAATACAGGCAGTTATGAATTTGGTATCTTATAGGCTATGAAGCAAATCGAGACTCTTATATCTGGCCGCTGGGTGATCCCGATTGAACCGCAGAATACGGTTCTGGAAAATTATTCCATTGCGGTACATGAAGGCAGAATTGTGGAAATTTTAGCCACTCAAAGTGCTCATGATAATTACCAGGCTGCCAATGAAATAAACCTGGATGAACATGTCCTAATGCCAGGACTAATTAATAGTCATAGCCATGCGGCCATGAGCCTGATGCGGGGCCTTGCTGATGACCTGCCATTGATGGACTGGCTACAGAATCATATCTGGCCTGCTGAGCAACAATGGGTCAGCGCAGATTTTGTACATGATGGCTGCCTGCTGGCTTTTGCAGAAATGCTGCGCAGTGGCACCACCTGTGTCAATGATATGTATTTCTTCCCCGAGGCCTCTGTCAGGGCACTGGAAACGGCCGGCATGCGGGCCAGTGTTGGACTGATCCTGATTGATTTTCCTTCTGCCTATGCGCAAGATCCTGATGAATATCTCAGCAAAGGTATCGAGTTACACGATCAATTACATAACAATACCCTCATATCGACGACCTTTGCGCCCCATGCCCCGTATACAGTATCTGATGCACCTTTAAAGCGTATTGCGACCTATGCAGAAGAACTGGACATTCCTATTCATATGCATGTGCATGAAACGGCAGATGAAGTGAGCCAGGCAATTGAGCAAACGGGCATGCGCCCCATCGAACGACTGAACAACCTGGGCCTGCTTTCACCCCGTTTACTGGCCGTGCATATGACGCAACTGACCCCGGATGAAATCCAGCAGTGTGCCGAAGCCGGCGTCCATGTCCTCCATTGCCCGGAGTCCAACCTTAAACTGGCCAGCGGCTTCTGCCCGGTCAATGACTTGCAGCATGCCGGCATTAACGTCGCACTGGGCACTGATGGTGCTGCCAGTAACAACGACCTGGATATGTTTGCCGAAATGCGCAGTGCCGCGTTACTCGCAAAAGGGGTATCGGGCAACGCGAGTGCCCTGCCCGCGGAAGCGGCTTTACGCATGGCAACCATTAATGGAGCCCGGGCACTAGGCCTTGAAAATGAAATCGGTTCACTGGAAGCAGGTAAATCGGCTGATATAATTGCCATCGATTTGAGTGGTATTGAGACACAACCGGTGTACAATCCCGTTTCTCAACTTGTCTACAGTACAGACCGCTCTCTTGTTACAGATGTCTGGGTGGCCGGTAAACACTTATTAAAAGATCGCATCCTTACCACGCTGGACAGGGATGAAATTCTTACCAAAGCCCGAGAGTGGCAAACAAAACTGAAGTAGGTCGCTCCCGACATCCCTGTCTCCCGCGACATTGGCACATCCATGTGCGGCATAAATTAATGTATATTTGATATATCGTATTAGGAAAGTTTGATTAGAGAAATTATGAACAGTACAGCACACAACGTCGATTACCAGGAAATTGCCAAGTTTGAAGAACTGGCCTCACGCTGGTGGGATCCCCATAGCGAGTTCAAACCGCTGCATGATATCAACCCTCTGCGCCTGGATTATATAGATCGTCGTGCCGGACTTAACGCCAAAAAAGTGCTGGATGTAGGTTGTGGCGGCGGCATCCTTTCAGAAAGCATGGCACATCGAGGTGCTCATGTCACAGGTATCGACATGGGTGAAGCGCCCCTGAGCGTGGCAAAATTACATAAACTGGAATCAGGTGTTGAGGTTGATTACCAGCGCATTACGGCTGAAGCACTGGCTGAGCAACTACCGCAACATTTTGATGTGGTAACCTGCCTTGAAATGCTGGAACATGTCCCCAATCCCGCTTCAATTATTAAAGCCTGCAGTACACTGGTCAAACCGGATGGTCATGTATTTTTTTCAACCATCAACCGTAATCCAAAATCTTACCTGTTTGCCATCGTTGGTGCCGAGTACCTGTTGAAAATGCTTCCCAAAGGAACCCATGATTACAGCAAGTTCATCAAACCTTCAGAGCTGGAGAGCTGGGCGCGAGAAGCTGACCTGGTGACACGTGAACTTACTGGCATGAGTTATAATCCTTTAACAAGGAAATATTCTCTTGGCTTCGACGTGGATGTGAACTACCTGATGCACTGCCAGCATCAATCCTGATTTTCCTGCAATGTCAGTCATGATTAAAACGGTTTTGTTTGACCTGGATGGCACTCTTGCGGATACTGCGCCAGATCTGGCCTACGCGTTAAATGAAACCCTGAAACTCAACGATAAACCGGAACTGGATTACGAAGAAATTCGGCCTCATGTATCACATGGTGGTATTGCCCTGGTGAAGCTGGGTTTCAAAATGGAACCCGAACATCCCGACTTTGAAACATACCGTGACCAGTTTCTTAGCATCTATAAATCCAACATCGCCAGTCAAACCCGGCTGTTTGTGGGCATGGATGAATTATTAGTTCAACTGGAGCAGCAAAATATTCACTGGGGCGTCGTCACCAACAAACCGTCCTGGCTAACTGATCCGCTCATGGATGCACTTTCATTAACACAACGTGCTGCCTGTATCATAAGTGGTGATACTTTATCAGAGCGTAAACCTCATCCTGCCCCGATTCTTTATGCCTGCCAGCAGACCGGCGCCGAGCCACATGAATGTATTTATGTCGGTGATGCGCAACGTGATATCGAGGCAGGTAACCGCGCTGGTTTAACAACCCTCGCCGCACTGTTTGGTTATATCGAAGAAGATGATGATCCGACACTATGGCAAGCCGATGCCATGATAAATAATCCTCTCGAAGTGCTGAATTGGTTGAATATTTAGATTAACCTGCTTTTCAGTTGCAGCATTTCACTGTAGTCTTTAAAAAAGCTAAAATTATTTACAAATTAAATTAAGTCATGATGACAGAAACGGTTTCTTTTCAATTCTATCTTGTGCTGCTTT
>JARRJY010000098.1:0-8712 GCA_037388705.1 Gammaproteobacteria bacterium | reverse complement strand
AAAAATTTCAGCAACTAAAACAGGAAAATATTCAACTTAACACAACGTTAGAACTTGAGCGCAAGTCTACCGAGGAAAAGATCAGTGCCTTCAACCAGGCGACTCAACAATTGACCAACACGTTTGATGCTTTATCCAGTAAAGCGCTCAGGGATAATAACGAGGCTTTTTTAAAACTGGCCCAGCAGAATCTCGAGAAATACCAGAGCCAGGCCAATAATGAACTGGATAAAAAAGAAAAAGCCATTGAACACTTGATCAAGCCAATCCAGGAAGCACTGGTAAAAACCGAAGACCAGATCCGAAACATGGAAAAAGAGCGCAAGGAAGCTTATGGCTCTTTACATAAACACCTGGAAACCATGGCATCTACCCAGGCAAATTTACAAAATGAAACGCGCAACCTGGTACAGGCACTCCGACGCCCCGAGGTGCGAGGCCAGTGGGGAGAACTCACTTTAAAACGCCTTGCCGAACTGGCCGGTATGGTAGAACACTGTGATTTTTATGAACAGGAAAATATAAATACCGAACAGGGACGTCAACGACCCGATATGATCGTACGCATGCCAGATGGTCGCATGATCGTCGTCGATGTTAAAACGCCATTGGATGCCTATCTTAATGCCATTGAAGCTTCCGATGACAACGTTCGTCAACAGGAACTGTTGCGCCATACGCGTAATGTTAAGAACCGGATTAACGAACTGTCCAACAAGGCTTACTGGTCACAGTTTGACAAGAGTCCGGATTTTGTCGTGTTATTCATTCCCGGCGATCAGTTCCTGACAGCTGCCCTGGATAACGACCGCAACCTTATTGAGGATGCCCTGACCAAGCAGGTTGTGCTGGCCACGCCAACCAGCCTGGTTGCCCTGCTCCGTGCCGTAGCCTATGGATGGCGCCAGGAACAACTGGCGGAAAACGCGGAAATCATCCGCGAGGTCGGTGAAGAACTTTACCAACGCCTGGCCACTTTCAGTGGTCACTTACAAAAAGTGGGTAAGAGTCTTGAAGGTAGTATGAAAGCGTATAATTCAGCAGTAGGTTCATTCGATAGCCGCGTACTGCCCGGTGCACAAAAATTTACTGAGCTGGGCATCAGTGAGAAAAAAACCATTGAAGATTTACAACAAATCGAAACCGGCTTACGACAAGTTCAACAAGGTGATAACGAATAATCAGTCTTGTAACTTCTCGCGAATGACTTCCTTGGTATCTTTTATGACTTCTTCAGCTTTGCGCTTGGCTTTCTGCTGAATATTTTCTTCTGCAAACGGGTTACTTAACAAGGGCTTGTTCTTTCCGATATTAACGCCAAACCACAGCCCAATAAGAAGACCAATGATAATGCCAAAGGTAACCTGGCGAATTGACTTTAACATGCGTTCACCTTAACAATTTAATTGATGATACTTCGTGATCTCAACAAACCTATCACGTCATTTACACTTTTTTCTAATGTATCCTGTCCGGTATTGACTATCAACTCCGGGTTAACTGGTTCTTCGTAAGGTGAGGAAATTCCTGTGTAATTATTAATCAAACCTTCCCTTGCTTTTTTATACATGCCTTTGACATCACGCTTTTCACAAACCTCCAGTGAAGCATTACAATACACCTCCAGGAAATCACCGTGAGCAACCAGGTTACGGACAAAATTTCTATCTGATTTAAAAGGGGAAATAAATGCTGTTAAGGTAATAACTCCTGATTCCAGAAATAGCTTGGACATTTCCCCTATACGCCGTATGTTTTCCTTGCGGTCTTCCTCCGAGAATGTCAAATCCCCACACAGGCCATGACGAACATTATCACCATCCAGAACCCGTGTATGACACTTCATTTCATACAGCTTTTCTTCAACTGCGTGAGCCAGTGTTGATTTACCTGCCCCGGAAAGCCCGGTGAACCAGAGAATTACACCCTTGTGTCCATTAAGTTTCTCGTGATGTTCACGTGTAATTGTGGCATGATGCCAGACAGCATTGGGGCTTTTGAGAGTTTTCTTGTTCTTATCCATAATATTTCGATTGCCACTTCAAATTCTTAGCACACAGATTATAACTGAATTTTCTATGTACGAGCTTACATTCAGTAGAAATTGTTATTTTAAATCTTCTCGCTCATGAAACAACCAAGCCTGACACAAGCCTACGAGTACTGCCTTGAAATCACGCGGAGTCATTATGAAAACTTCCCGGTGGCTTCCTGGTTCTTGCCAAAAAGATACCGCCGCCCGATCAGCGTAATCTATGCCTTTGCACGTACTGCTGATGACTTTGCAGATGAAGGTGATCTTGAAGAACAGCAACGCCTGACAAAACTCGAAGAATATGACGAATTATTAACCAGGATTCATTCTGGTAATGATATTAACCACCCGATCTTTATCGCCCTTTCCGATGTCATTAAAAGGCATGATATTCCTGTGCAGCTCTTCCGGGACCTGTTAACTGCTTTCAAACAGGATGTAACAAAAAAACGCTATGCCAATTTTGGTGAAGTAATGGAATATTGCCGCTTCTCTGCCAACCCCGTGGGCCGGCTGTTGCTGCACCTGTATGGCGAAACCGATGAACGTAGCATGACCCAGTCCGATGCCATTTGCAGCGCCCTGCAGTTGATTAACTTTTACCAGGACATCAGCCAGGATTTTGAAGAGAACAATCGAATCTATTTGCCACAGGATGAAATGGAAAAATTCAATGTTACAGAAGCGGATATAAAAAACCGTACCAGTAATTTTAACATGCAGAACCTAGTGCGATTTCAAC
Source organism: Gammaproteobacteria bacterium (assembly GCA_037388705.1). Lineage (GTDB taxonomy): Bacteria > Pseudomonadota > Gammaproteobacteria > UBA6429 > Thiohalophilaceae > JARRJY01. The sequence goes on along the minus strand of JARRJY010000098.1, from coordinate 5,935 downwards.
TTCAGCGCGCCTTGAAGTTGCTTAATGCAGGAGCCCCCCTGGGCAGAACACTAAAGGGGCGCATTGAAAAACTTGGTGAAAACACGCATAATGTCTTTGCCCGGCCACGTCTTAACAAAAAAGATATCATCTGGATGAGCTGGAAAGCCCTGTTTGCAATATAATATTAGCCAACGATGACACCCGAAGAATACTGCCAGGATAAAACTGCAAATAGTGGTTCCAGCTTCTATTACAGTTTTTTCTTTCTTAACAAACAACAACGCAAAGCCATCACCGCGCTATATGCTTTTTGTCGGGAAGTGGATGATATTGTTGATTCAGGAATAGATGAGAATGTGGCGCGCGTGAAGTTGCAATGGTGGCGTGATGAAATCAGCAACCTATTTAATGAAGATCCCCATCACCCGGTTACAAAGGCCCTGTTACCGCATATCAAGAGCTATGATCTGGCTGAAGAATATTTCCAGGAAATCATAGATGGAATGCAAATGGATCTGGAAAAGCATCATTACGAAACCTTTGAGGAACTAAGCCTGTACTGTTACCGGGTTGCCAGTGTAGTGGGCTTGTTATCAGCTGAAATTTTTGGTTACCAAGACCGGGCAACGTTAAAATACGCACATAATCTTGGCATGGCCTTTCAATTGACCAATATCATTCGTGATGTGCATGAGGATGCTACTCGGGGGCGTGTATACCTTCCCGATGATGACATAAAACACTTTAAACTGACTCGAGACAATATCCTTAAGCTGGAGGATAACGAACAATTCAGAAAATTGCTAGATTACGAGTATCAACGTGCACAAGGATTTTATCGAAAAGCTTTTGATTTCCTCCCCGAAAAAGACCGCTACTCACAGCGTTGCGGTCTTATCATGGCAGCCATCTACCGTGGTACCCTTGAAGAAGTTAAAACTGATGGCTTTTCCGTATTGAAACATCGAGTAGTTCTCACTCCATTACGTAAAATCTGGTTAGCATTAAGCTGTATAACCAAAGAATTATGGCGAAAGCTGTTTAACTAGCTAAAATTTCTTTCAGATGGCAAATAATACTTCACCCATTACAATTGTTGGTGCCGGCTGGGCTGGCCTTGCCGCGGCTGTGAAACTCACCCAGTCCGGTATTCCGGTCAACGTTTTTGAAGCTGCTCCCCAGCCTGGCGGAAGAGCAAGAGACATCCCGCTACGCAATATTTCACTCGATAATGGACAACACATACTTACCGGAGCCTATAAAAATGTTCTGCACGTACTCGAAACTGCCGGCGTAGATTTAGAAGAAGCATTTGAACGCCTTCCACTACATTTGCAACTCGTCAATAAACAAAACAAACAATACCTGCTTCGGGCAACCCAGTTACCTGCACCACTGAATCTGTTAACAGGATTATTTGGTAAAACTGGAATAGCCATTAAACATCGCATACAAATCACCCGACTCAGCCTGCAACTTCTTTCCAATCCCAACTCTATTGCTGAACAACGTACTGTTCAGGACTGGCTGGGAAAACATGGTCAGGATGAAGAGTTAATAAAGATTCTCTGGGAACCACTTTGCCTGGCCATTCTCAACACACCTGTAGCAAAAGCATCAGCACGGATCTTCCTGAGAGTTTTAAAAGACAGTTTCTTATATAAAAAGAAATATAGTGATTTGCTGTACCCCAGAAAAACCTTGTCAAAACTTTATGTTGAACCATGCATCAAGTACATCGAACGACATGGTGGCAAGGTATTCCTGAACACACGTGCCACCGAACTTGTCACGGAAAACAACCGAATCAAGGGTATACGTTTTGGTGACAAGGGGATTAAAACAGATGAGGTAATACTAACAATTCCACCTCATCAAGTTGAAGGGTTGTTGGCATCAAACTATCAACTCGGTAACCTTGCCGATCAATTTCGACAGTTCAACTACGAGCCGATTACGACTGTCTATTTACAATACCCTGCTAACATCCAGCTCTCCCAGCCAATGATAGGATTACTGGGAACCTACTCGCAGTGGATCGTTGACAGGCGTTATTGTGGCCAACCTGGCCTTATGGCTGTCGTAATCAGTAGTAGCGGCCCGCATATGAAACTGGAACGTGACCAACTGGCACTCCTGGTTGAAAAGGAAATTGCCAATATTTTTCCTGCCTGGCCTAAAGCCAACAGCCGGTTAACGATCCGGGAAAAACGTGCAACTTTCCGTTCTGATACAGATGTTGAGTTTATTCGCCCGGAAAACCAGAGCAGTTACCACGGTCTTTGGTTTGCCGGCGATTATACAGATACGGGTTACCCCGCCACCCTGGAGGGTGCTGTTAGCAGCGCCGTATCCTGTGCAAATTTGCTCATCGAACTCTACCGATAACAGCGAACTGATATTTTTCTTATAAATACATACCCATATTTGATAAAATAAGCCCGGCTTTGGCTGTTAACCATCGTTGTCAGTTCCTAATCACCAAGTAAGAGTATTTATCAATTATGAAATTACAGACAATTGAAAATTATCAGGTGCCTGATGATTTGTTGAAAGATCGTATTATCCTGATCACTGGTGCAGGTGATGGTATAGGCGCTACTGTGGCCAAAACATACGCACAACATGGTGCAACGGTTATCTTATCCGGTCGAACCACTGCCAAACTTGAAAAAGTCTATGACGAAATTGTCAGTGCCGGCCTTCCACAACCTGCCATCATTCCAATCGATCTTGAAGGAGCAACCTATGATGATTACCTGATGGTCGCAAACAGTATTGAAAAAGAATTTGGCCGACTGGATGGGTTACTTCATAACGCAGCATTCCTGGGGGCACTCACTCCCATTCAACAATATGATTTAAAGCTATGGGCCCAGGTCCTGCAGATAAACCTGACTGCCCCTTTCCTGTTAAGCCGTGCCTGCGTTTCCTTGTTAAACAAATCAGATGATGCCCGTATTCTCTTTACCAGTTCCAGCGTTGCGCACAAGGGACGCGCCTACTGGGGCGCATATGGCGTATCAAAAGCCGGGCAGGATAACCTGATGGAAATACTGGCTGACGAACTGGAAAATAACACCTCGATACGCGTAAACAGCATCGACCCGGGTCGGGTACGCACCCGGATGCGCGCTTTAGCTTATCCTGGTGAAGATCCAAATACCGTGCCTAGCCCGGAAGAAATCATGACAACTTATTTATATCTAATGGGACCAGACAGTAATAATATCACCGGTCAGATCTTTCATGTCTAAAAAGCAGGACTTGATCCTGCCTTTTCTATTAACTTAGCCATCCAGATTACTTCATCAAATCGACATGAATACCCTTCGCTTCAAGTTTCTCAGCACGTCTTTGAATGAAACGTTGCATACTGGGTTCTGTTTTATATTCACCTGATGAAACAAAATCCATCACGGACTGGGTATGAAATGCTTTTAGATAAGCCTCGGTTCGATATACATCCTTAACTCCCCCGTCAAAAAACACCATTGAAGGAACATGCATTACGTTTAATTGCCTGGCAAAGTCCTTCATGGTCATTTGTTTGCCGGATGGCGCAATAATCTTGTCTTTACCCCAGATGTCCATACGGACAACGTTAAACTTGCTGATCTCATCCACTGTCTCTTTACGTTTTAAAATATCGTTATGCAACTCATCGCAATCACGACATTTTTTCTGCTCGAACAACACCAGTAACGGCTTATCTTTTTTTATCAACTGATCCAGTGCATAGGGTTGTTTCAGAATAAAGGGTTGAGCATGAAGCTTTCCGGCAACTGGCACCGGGGATTTTTTTGCATAATAGTCAAGGAATGATATTTTCTTTTCATTGTGACCAGCCACATAATCAAGTGCTGCCTCAAACTTGGCCGGTGCATAATACCCGTTTACCCGTAAAGCAACGTCACCTTTTTCATCCAGGAAGAGAAGCGTTGGTGTAAACATGACTTTTCGTTTAAGGGCGAAGTTTTTCTCTGTCATCGTCTGTCCATCCAGGGAAACCACTTCCCTGTCACCCCACATATTCACCGCAACTACATCAAAATGTTTCTGCGTTTTCTCCGCCAGCCTACGTTGCCCCCAGTTATCCTGTAATAATTTTGCACAATAAGGGCAACCATCCTGGTACATATAAAGCAGAATCCGTTTTCCCCCAGCTTTAGCTTCATCAATATCTTCCCGAATATCCAGGAAAGAAGCTTTAAACCAGTCAGGTTTTTCATGGTATCCGGGGTTTACCATTCCTTCACCCAGTTTCCCTTCTTCTGCTGCCTGTAACACAGATGAAAATATGAGCATCAGTGGTATGAATAAGCCAGGTAATCTACGCATTTTGTTTCCCCTTTATTTTTTTCTGACCCGTTTGGTGGCTGTTTGTTCAATTTTAATTATTGTGTGACACGCAAATAAAGACGCTATAAAGCTATAAAATTGACACATTACTTACCATAGTGGAAGGCTTTAAATAATTAATTGCTAATATTCAGGATAACTTACATACCTGAACCATAAACTATATACCTCTCCCAATGTTTAAGCACATATGTCAAAAGCTCAAAAAAGTTTGCCTGGTAGGACAAAGGGGGTGAAGACAGGACTCTTAACGCAGACCAGCAGTTCTAATGAAAGATTTATCCCGGATTATGAACTGATTCACATCTCAAAACCTGCATCCCGCATGCTTGCCCCCTATAATAGGGTTGTAATAACCATACAGGCCGTATAACCATGCCATACCTGGAACAACTGGAAAAAATGCTTGAAATGAAGCATCGCCTAATCAGTATCGAAACAGATGATGCAGATCGTGTTGCTGATTTATTTACCGAACTTAGTCGATTCAGTAACAAGGCAATCTACTTAAATCAAAACTTCGAGGGGTTACATCGAATCGGGGCAGCACACATTAAAATCCCTCGCACCCAGAATGCAAAAGATCTGCTTGAACACATTGATGCCGTTAACCACTATGGTGTTTATATCCTGCGTGACTTCAGCAGTGCCCTGGAAGATCCCAACGTGGTTGGCCTGTTAAAACGTATTCTTGTTGGCGACGTGGAAAAAGTTATTGTTCTTTTAGGTGAATATATTGATTTACCCAAAGATCTCAAACCCTACTTTATGCGCTCAAAACATCAGATGAAAAAATCTGTTTAATGGCATTTACAAATACTAAAAATTAAAAAGGCCACTGTAATGTGGCCTTTTCATTTAATGGGCTTTTACCCACCTAGCAATGTATTGTACAACCTCATCTTCAATACCAAGGAAACCGTGATAACTCTGCGGACCACACTTGCGACCTTCTGTATAGCCACCAGAAAAGAACTTTATTTCTTTTATTTTCGCGTTAGTCATCTGTTCTGCAATTGAACCGATTGCACCAGGAGGGCAGACTTTGCATTCATCGTCTGAATTATGAACGAACAGTACCGGAACATTGATATCTTTTAGTGCTACATCATTGACTGACTCACCTTTTTTACCATTTCGTGATATTGTTGCAGTCAAAACAATGCCGTCTGGCCCATCTGTACCCTGTAACCAGGATGCAACACTTGCAACTGAGGTAGTCCCCCGGCTGGTACCAACTAACCACACCGGTTTTTTATACTTGTCACGCATGTACTTGATAACTGCCTTGATATCAGCTGCGTGTTCCTCGGTTGTTCTAAAGTAAAAGAGTTTCTCCTGGTCTGTGGGGGCATCAATTACCGCAACATTCAGGCTGTACCGGGCAAACTTCTCACGATTGCGCACCAGGAAATTTCCACCACGACCAATACCGCTTTCATTAATGTCAATTCGCCCTTTTCCACCGGTAAATAGAATCACGCTGGCTGCCGCATTTTCCTTATCAATTAACCAGAATGGCTGATGAACATCAAAACGTGTTATTAATGAGATAAATGTGCCCGAAAAGACATTAGAGCTGTAAAAAAGG